>CAINOM010000530.1 GCA_903851455.1 uncultured Bacteroidota bacterium
AATTACAAAGATCAAACCCAGCAATCCCTGTGCGATCCAAACTGCTATTGCCATAATGTTTTAAGTTTATTTATCAAATGTATAAAATATGTTTAATAGCAACAGCTTTCCACTCAGGCTTCGCCATTCTGAAATTATCCACAATATCCCCATAGATAATTGGTGTTGGAGCCTATTCATTTTCTATAGACCTTTGTGCCGGAATTAGTCATATTCTCTTCATAGGCTCCTAAAGAACTACTGGGTACATTCTGACTGATCTGGTTTCTTCCTGAGCGTGGCCTGAAAACTGCGAACCGGTAACTGCCAGGTAAAATGGGGTACGATGGGACATTTGGGGTATGAAACGGGCAATGAAATTTACCGTTACAGCCACCTCCGAAAATTACCCACCCAATGCCCACATGGGGCAGAAACGGGACATGGGTTAATACATAACCGTCTTAATATCAACAAACAAAAATTTTAAAATGCCCCATATCACCACATTTTTTATTTATTAGAAATGGGGTATCGAGTTGTGGGATAATTAAAAAATGTCCCACAACTAACCCTGCGCGGATTTCAGACAAAATCCTGAAAATGCTCAAATCCTGGAGATCCTGATCCGCTTTTATGACAACTTTATGAAACGCCCTAAGTGCAATTTGGGGTTTTAGATATTACTTTTGAGAGTACACAATCCAAATCTGGCAATAATGAGAAACACCGCTTTTATTTTGATCTGCGTCTTCGCCTGTGCGTTCGCAGTTAGCTGCAATTCACCACGCCCTAAGGACGCTCCCGCCGCTGTTGCCGCAGGGCCGGTAACCGGTAAGTTCGCCTATGTGAACATTGACACTTTCCAGGAAAAATATGAAGTGCTGAAATCAAAGCAGGAAGAATTTAAGAAACGCCAGGAGGCTATGGACGGTCAGCTGCAGCAGATGTATAACGAGATGCAGAGCGATGCCAATGAGGTGCAGAAGAAAGCACAGGCAGGTACGCTTACCCAAAGTGAATACGACATGGCGCAAAAACGCCTGATGCAGACCCAGACTACACTGGAAACCCGCAGGCAGTCGCTTACGGAAGAGCTGCTTAAGGCAAAAGAAGATTTTAATAAAGACCTGAAAGTGCACCTTGATGCATTCCTGGAGAACTACAACAAGGATAAGCATTACGATTTCATTTTTACCTACACCAGTTCAGGTGGTTCCGCACTCCTCTATGCCAACAAAGGATTGGATATAACCAAAGACGTGGTAGATGGTATGAACGAGCAGGCAAAGAGCGACAAGGGTAAATCAAAATAGTAATACTAAACAAGGCTCTCTTGGTGAGCGCTTCGCACAGGCTCGCCCGGCCATAGGTAGTTTTTTTGAAAATGACAATATGTGAGGTAGCGTAACACCTCCCCTCCTGTTTTTAGGAGGGGATGGCCGAAAACACTGGCGAAGCCGTGTTTTCGGGCTGGGGTGGTAGACTCGCACTGCACAAGGAGGGGTAGTACAACATTCAGTGTGAGCACCGCCAAACCTTTATTTTAAGAAATAAATAGTATTTTTCTGAAAATCATTTCATTTGGAAAATAATACTTCTGAAAATGCGTCCTCGTTTAAGCGCTCGTTGACGCTGCTTGACGGGGCTCTGCTGGTGATCGGCTCAATGATCGGTTCCGGTATATTCATCGTAAGTGCCGACATCTCACGATCGGTGGGTAGTGCCGGCTGGCTTATAGTAGTATGGCTTATCTCTGGTTTTATCACGCTTACTGCAGCACTGAGTTATGGCGAGTTGAGCGGTATGTACCCGCAAGCCGGCGGGCAGTACGTTTACCTCCGCGAGGCATTCGGGAAATTTTACGGCTTTCTATATGGCTGGTCTTTCTTTGCAGTGATACAAACAGGCACCATCGCTGCGGTAGGCGTGGCCTTTGGCAAGTTTCTTGGTTACCTGGTACCGCAGCTCGGCGATGGAAATGTATTATTCAGTAAGACATTCAACTTCAGTACTCCATATGAATACCATATTACCGCAGCCCAGATGGTAGGTATAGGTACCATCGTTTTCCTCACATTCATCAATACAATGGGTGTGAAGAACGCTAAGTGGATACAGTTCTTTTTCACCTTTGCCAAGATAGCGGCAATGGCTGCGCTGATCATTTTCGGCTTTATCTTTTTTAAAGACCACAGCATATGGACCGGCAATTGGCAGAATGCGTGGGCGGCAATGAAAGTGAGCAGGACCGGCGTTGCAATAACTCACGAAAGTCTCGGCACTGGCGCCTTGGTGGTAGCCATGTGCGGCGCAATGGTCGGCGCACTGTTCTCCAGCGATGCCTGGAACAGCGTCACCTTTATTGCCGGTGAGATAAAGCGCCCTGAGCGTAACATAGGTCTGAGCCTGTTTATCGGCACATTCGTAGTCACACTGCTTTACGTGAGCATGAACTTCATGTACCTGAATGTGATGAGCGTAAGCGAAATAGGCCTCGCACCATCTGATAGAGTGGCTACTGCCGCGGCGCTGAAGATATTCGGTGGCGATGGAGCAAAGATCATAGCACTGCTGATAATGGTTTCCACTTTCGGCTGCAATAATGGACTCATTCTTTCTGGCGCGCGGGTATATTATACCATGGCCAAAGACAGCCTTTTCCTCCGCAGTGCAGGCACGCTGAATGGCAAGGGCGTACCCGCAAAAGCGCTATGGATGCAGTGTATATGGGCTTCCGGCCTATGCCTCAGCGGTCAGTATGGCAACCTGCTGGACTATATTGTGTTCACAGTACTACTGTTCTATATCCTTACCATCGCTGGCATTATCAAGCTGCGAAAAACGCAGCCGGATATTCCGCGGCCATACAAAGCATTTGGCTACCCGGTAATACCTGTGGTGTATATATTGCTTGCTGCATTTATCTGCATCATTTTGTTGTTTACACAAACATTGTACGCCGGCCTCGGACTGGCCATAGTCCTGGTGGGCATACCCATATATTTTGTAACCCAGAAGAAGCCGCAATAGGCGCTGGCTTTCTACTTTTGACTTTATACTATTTTTGAGAAATGAATAAGGCAGAGCTTAAAAAGATATTTGACGATATGAATGGCCTCCACGTAGTGGTTGTTGGGGATGTAATGCTGGACAATTACTGGTGGGGAAACGTGGATAGAATATCTCCCGAGGCGCCGGTGCCTATTGTGGCGCTGAGCCGCAGGGAAAGCCGGCTGGGTGGTGCGGCTAATGTGGCGCTCAACTGCAAAGCATTGGGCGCAAAGGTGACACTGGCCAGTGTGATAGGTGATGACAGCGAAGGCACTAACCTGATAAAACTGGCCAACGAAGCTGGCATAGACAGCAGCCTCATCATGCAAAGCTGGCGCAGGCCCACTACTACCAAGGTGCGCATTCTGAGCCGCAACCAGCAGATGTTGCGCCTCGATGATGAGACAACCGATGAACTGTATACCGATGAGGAGCATCCGTTCATAGACAATGTATTGAAGTACCTGCAGCTGGTAAAACCCCAGGTGCTCATATTTGAAGACTACAACAAAGGTGTACTCAAAGAGAATGTGATCAGGCTCATAACGGCACATTGCAAAGAGATCGGCATTATTACGGTGGTCGATCCTAAAAAGAGGAATTTCCTCGCTTACAGGAATGTCACCATATTCAAACCCAATCTTAAAGAGGTGCGCGAGGGGCTGCATATGGAGCTCAGTGACGTTAATGAAAAAGAGCTGGACAAAGCACATGGTAAGCTGAATGAAGCATTGCATCATGAAATCACGTTCATAACGCTATCGGAGAAAGGGGTGTTCTATAACAATGGGTTCTCGTCCGCCATACTGCCATCGCACATCCGCAACATAGCAGATGTCTCGGGTGCAGGAGATACCGTTGTAGCAACTGCTGCATTGGTATACGCTATTACAAAAGACGTAGCACTTATGGCCGATATATCAAACCTCGCCGGCGGACTGGTGTGTGAAGAAGTGGGTGTGGTGTCGATAAAGAAAGATGATCTGCGCAGGGAAACCGAAGCGTTGCTTTGCAAATAGGTTGCCGCTAATTATATCGTATGCAATATTGGGAAGTATTGGTCCTCTTTTTAGCTATAGCCGTTGTTTACTCATCGGTGGGCTTTGGCGGCGGTTCCAGTTACCTGGCAATACTCGCCCTGTATACATTTCCATTTCAGGAGATGAAGCTCATCGCGCTTATCTGTAACATCATCGTCGTTACAGGTGGCACTGTCATCTTCATCCGGCATAAGCAGGTAGACTGGAAGAAAGTAATACCCCTGGTTGTGGTCAGTGTACCTATGGCTTTCATTGGCGCCCGCATGAAGCTCAGCCAGGATACGTTCTTCGTCATCCTCGGCTGCACACTTATCATAGCCGCAATTTTGCTGTGGATAAAGTACCGGTACGTAACAGATGAAACCGGTGTAACACACAAAAGCAATTATCTCAGGGACGGTTTGTTGGGTGGAGCCATTGGATTTTTGTCAGGTATGGTAGGCATAGGTGGTGGTATTTTTCTCTCACCCATTCTCAACCTGATAAAATGGGATGTGCCGAAGAAGATCGCCGCCACCGCAAGTTTGTTCATACTGGTGAATTCGATCTCCGGTATCGCGGGGCAGTTGTCTGCCGTACAGGGTAATATGGATTACACGCGCATAGGGCTGCTTTGTGCTGCTGTGTTTGTCGGCGGGCAGATAGGGTCGCGTATTGGTGCGCTAAAGTTCAACCAGTTGCTTGTTCGCCGTATGACCGCGGTCGTGGTCTGTGCCGCAGGCGTGGAGGTTTTGGTAAAGCACTTACATTTGTAATCGTTATGAGGGTTTTGGCGTTCGGTATTGCAAGAGAAATATTCGGGAGTGCTGCGGTAGATGTTGTCGCCGATGGAGTGTCCGCAGCTGAGCTGCAGGAGATCCTAAAAAAGCAATATCCGCGCCTCGCGCAGTTGTCATCATTTATGATTGCGGTGAATGGCGAATATGCCCAGCCCGGCACTATTATTAGCGCAAACGACGAGGTGGCAATAATACCACCGGTTAGTGGTGGATAACAGAGTTGTCCAACACCTTTGAGGTGTGAGACAAATAAGAAGCGCAAACAATGATCGAGATAAAGATATCCTCGGAACCTTTGAATATTTCATCCTGCATCGACTGGGTTATGTCGCCCGAGGCTGGTGGCATAGATGTGTTCATTGGTGCGGTGCGGAATATGACGAAGGGCAAGCAAGTGGTGCGTCTTGAATTTGAAGCATATGAAGCAATGGCACTAAAGGAGATGGAAAAGATCGCCAAAGATGTTTGTGCTAAGTGGCCAGTTCATAACGTGCTCATACACCATCGTTCCGGCGTTCTTTCTATTGGTGATATACCAGTGGTTATAGTTGTCTCTGCTGCGCACAGGGCTGCGGCATTTGATGCCTGTCGCTATGCTATTGATACGTTAAAAGAGACGGTACCGATCTGGAAGAAAGAGGTGTTTGAAGATGGCGAGCAGTGGGTCGCGGCTCATCCGTAACTACCTCGCTAATATCTCTTTTACCCTTTCCGCATCCTCCGGCGTGTTGGCATTCATCAGCGCATCAGGGTTTGGCGCTTTAAGCATTTTTACCTGCTCACTATTTCTTGTCAGTACCTTACGCGGACAAGTAAAGTCATTGGCAAGGAACGACAGCAGTACCTCATATCCGGCCGGCTCCCAGATGGTGATCAATGGCTCCGGCAGTGCGTCAAATGGGCTTTCAAAAGTTGTAGCGATACCACTTGTATCCCGGTTATCGATAAGGTATTGAAGTGTGGCAGCATCCAGCAA
>CAINOM010000531.1 GCA_903851455.1 uncultured Bacteroidota bacterium
GATCTCTACCATCATGCCATGCAGCCTTTCGTTGGTAGCGTAGTCCATTACTTTGCCATGTACTGTCCTCGTGTGCGCCGGCTTCCGGGCTCCTTTTGCTTCGGGAGCGTGCTGGGTTGTGCCTTGTTTCGTTGTCTGCGCCCATGCTGTAGTAACGACAGTTTGAAAAAATAAAAAAGAAACTGCAATGCGCTTTAGCAAGGCAGTTGAAAAAGGCTGCTTCTTAACATCTGCTAATTCGCGGTTGAGCTGCGAAACATGGTAGCGGCCACAAGGTTGGACACCTTTAGCTGCTTTGAAAATATTTATGATCTCGGCATCACTAAGAACCGTGAAATCGATGACGTTCTTTTGGCAAGATGCACAAAACCTGCCACCAGCTACGGGCAACATATTGTCCCAGCTTTCAGAACAGGAGTTTGGGAGGGTTATAGTGAGTTTTGCCTTTTTCACACTGTAATTTACGAAATTATTAATATTGGTTAAAAATGCGCGTTCCATGTCCGCATCAACGCAGGCGTGCTATTGATCACTGCTATTCTTCTTTTTCCGGAACGGCGATGTTATTCGTTGCCAGAAATTTCGCTTGCGCGGCTCGGCTACACCGTCGATAATGTATTGAGTTCCAGTCGATCTTGCACCGCTTCGAAAACTAAAATCAGCACCACCTTGTTGCTGATAAAGTCGCTGAGGTAAATAAGCGGTGTTATCGACAACTTCAACCTTTTGAGGTTCGCTTTTCGGATACCTATACAAAACAATCCCCGCCTTTACTTCGGGACTGCTTATATCAACTTCTTTTTTGAAAATCTCCGTTCCTGAAGGCTCCTTGATAGCCTTGTCAGAATAAGTTGCGACCAAAGTGAATTTTGATGCAGTGAAAGTGTGGGGTATTACCAAATGAAACCTGCCCGCTGCATCAGTCATTGCCTTTGCCTCTGTACCGCTGATCTTAACGATGATGCCAAACAGTTTTTCCCCTGTATTAAAATCAATGACCTTGCCGTTGATAACCCTTGAATGCAGCTGTTTTTTATTGTCTGTGGGATGAGCCGACTGCTGGGTGGTTCGCGGCTTGGCTGTCTGCGCCCATGCTGTCGTTACAATGGCTTGAAAAAATAAAAATGAGGCAGCAATGCGCTTTAGTAATACTGTCGAAAAAGGCGAATTCTTTGCTTCTGTTAACTCCCTGTCTAGCTGCGAAATATCGAAGCGCCCGCAGGGCGGGTTATCCTTTGCCGCTTTGAAAATGGCAATAACTTCTGAATCGGTGAGCCGCGTAAAATCGACAACATTTTTCTGACAAGAAGCACAAAACCTCCCCCGGTCAACGATGGACATACTTTCCCAGTCTTCGGAACAGGGCTTGGGCAGGGTTATCGTGAGTGTCGTCTTTTTCACACTGTAATTTACAGAATTGAAAAATGGCAAAAAACATAATTAATAGTTAATAATACTGCATCAAACCCCGAGGCTCTCCTCCAGTGTCTTCACCTTTGCCATGGCATCGGCCATCTTTTTGCGCTCATTGGCGATCACCTCTGGCTTTGCATTCGCTACAAACTTCTCATTGTCCAGTTTCTTAGAAACACTTGCAATAAACCCCTTGAAATAATCAAGGTCCTTCTGCATCTGGTCCCTTTGAGCGACTGTATCTATAGTTGCTTCAGCAGCCTCAATAAATAGTTTGTCGGTTTGAACAACGATAGCGATCATGCCGGTTGTGGCTACCTGGGCACCGTCTTTGCCAATAAATCCGATGTGCTCGGCATTAACCTGGCGGCGCAGTATATCCTGCACGCCCTCGTAAAAGGCATGATGGGTAGTATCTATCCAGAGCTTTATGGTATCCTTTGGCTTCAGTTGGTTCTTGATGCGCGTGTCTCTCACCGTAGTTATAAGTTCCTGTAGTTTCAATCCGGCACCAAGCATTCCAGCATCTATGCTGCTATACAC
>CAINOM010000532.1 GCA_903851455.1 uncultured Bacteroidota bacterium
CAAAGACGGTACAAATGTTGCACTCACAATAGGCGCCGGCAAAAGCGCAGACGTTGTTGTATTCGGATCTGAGAAAGTGGACAAGAAAGTAACTGACGAATTGAAGCCGAGCCGCTATAAGAAAGTGCTGAAATATGAGACAGGATGGAAGGAAGATGTAACGCCTCTTTTGGAGCTATACAAAAGCTTAACAGAGTCTTAGTATTTCTTTTATCATCTTAGCCTTTAAATTTAATGGTTTTGAAACGTCAATTATTTAGTCACTCTATTATCATAGCCCTTATTGCAGTTGCCGCTACCCAGTTCGGCTGCCGGGAGAACACATTGATCAGGTCAAAAGTTCTGCCAGCAAATGATACTGTCGGCATCAGGACGGTTGCACTGCCATGCATTACGCATACTTACTACGATCCATTCGCTATTACCAGCACTGACATTGGCGGCATTCCTATTTACCAGGGCGTTGGTTCATACACTGATGCTTTTTTTGGTAACATGACAGGCAGCACCTATTTCCAGGTAACGACCAACAGCTATTACAATGTCTTTTCGGGCATGAAAATAGACTCTGTGGTACTTATTATGCCCTACAGCGGTTATACGTTTGGTGACAGCGCAAATACATCGGTTAACCAGACCTACCAGGTATTTTACCTGCTTGACTCCATGGGAGATCCAAGTTTCGTAAACTACTACGCCAACAGCACTAAGCCTATCGACATGTCTGATCCGCTTAGCGATCCTGTTTCTATTAATCTGCACCAGATGAAGGATTCGTTCGGCATAAATGTCCTGGCCGTCAATGCTCCGTCTATGCGCATCAAGTTGAAAATACCCACCTTTCTGAAAGATATCAATCCAGCTCTTAATCTCCTCGCTGCAAGCTCAAACCCTCAGCAGGACTTCTTCAATACGTTTCATGGTATATGCGTGATGCCGGCCAATACGAGTCAGGGTTCCACAGCAATCCCTTACTTTCAACTGGACGGAACAAACGTCTACAACCAGGCGGGCATACTTGTTTACTGGCACGACCCTACTACATGGGTTACCGGGGATACCGACTATATTGAACCTTATTATTTTTCTTCAAGCATCTGTTCGCATTTCAACAATATTACACGCTCTTTCAGTCGCTACCCTGTCAACCAGTTGCTCCATTCATCGCAGGCTAATGACAGCATCATCACGTTGCAGAACCAGCCGGGCACCAGCTTAGATATCATCATCCCTGGCATCAGTTCACTGCCTGCCGGCATTATCAACAACGCCCAGTTGCAGATACACCTGCTGCCAAACTATACGTATGACACTACACTGCTGCCTGAGCGCCTGTACCCTATCGGTGTAGCAAATGCAACCTATCCCAGCGGCACCGGCAATGGCGTAGCGTATAACCTTGCCGACAGATACCCGATCACCAGCCTCTCACCGCTTGCTTTTATGGATGGGTTCTATCATCCGGTAACCAGTGCGGGAGTCAACACAAGGACATACACTATTAACCTGCCCAGGGAGGTAATGAACTCCATTGCGGCAAAGAACGATACCATTCATTTGCATATTACCGGTACAGAAGATTATTACGGCGCCTTTAAAATGGTAGCTGGCGGCGGATCATATGCCGACACAGCATACCGTCCTAAATTAATTGTCGTATATTCAAAGCTGTAAAAACAAACTTAGTTACATCTATGTGTGGAATTGTAGGATATATAGGAACAAAGGAAGCGTTTCCAATTCTTATTAAGGGTCTTAAGCGCCTTGAGTACAGGGGCTACGACAGTGCAGGTATTGCTTTGCTTAATGGCGGGATGACCGTTTTTAAGAAGGCAGGGAAGGTAAGTGATCTTGAAAAGATAGTAGACCCCAACCACATTTTCGCCAATATAGGGATCGGCCACACACGCTGGGCCACGCATGGTGAGCCAAACGACGTAAACGCACACCCGCATATCTCGCAATCGGGTGATCTCGCGATCATACATAATGGTATCATCGAGAACTATTCATCGATAAAGGCCGAACTGAAAAAAAGAGGTTATACGTTCAATTCAGATACCGACACGGAAGTGCTGGTGAACCTGATAGAAGAAGTACAAAAGACGGAAAAAGCAACACTTGACAATGCAGTACGCATAGCGCTCAACGAAGTAGTAGGCGCTTACGCTATTGTAGTACTCAACAGGAATAACCCGGACCAACTGATAGCAGCCCGCAAAGGCAGCCCGCTGGTAATAGGCATAGGAGACAATGAGTTTTATATTGCTTCTGATGCATCACCGATCATCGAGTACACACAGAACGTTGTTTATCTCGACGAGCAGGAATATGCGGTTATTAACCGTAACGGGCAATATTCTATACGCACACTCGGCAACGTCGAGAAATCGCATGAAATAAAGAAGTTGGAATTTTCTCTTGAAATGATCGAGAAAGGCGGTTTTGAACACTTCATGCTGA
>CAINOM010000533.1 GCA_903851455.1 uncultured Bacteroidota bacterium
ATACTCTTTGCTTTATTTTCAGCTTCCTTCGCCCGCAACTCCACTCTTCTTATCTTGCCACTTATTGTTTTAGGAAGCTCGGTCACAAATTCTATTAGCCGCGGCATCTTATATGGCGCAAGATTCTTGCGCGCGAAATCAAATAACTCCATAGCTAGTCCGCTTCCTGCAGTGTAATTCTTGTTAAGCACTACGAACGCCTTTACTTCAAATCCTTTTATCGCATGCGGACTGCCCACCACCGCCGACTCCTGTACACACTCATGTTCCAGCAGTACACTCTCTACTTCAAACGGCCCCACACGATAATCCGATGATTTGATCACATCATCATCCCTCCCCACGAACCAGATATAGCCATCCTCATCCCGGTATGCTTTGTCCCCTGTATAATACAACCCATGTTTAAAAACGCTTTTCTTTTTTCCGGGATCACCAAAGTAGTCAAGAAATATACCATTCGGTTTATCCGGATCCATACGCACACAGATGTTGCCCTCTTCCCCACCTGCCAGCAGCTGGCCATCGTCATCTGCTATTACCACATCATAAAGGAAAGTCGGCTTCCCCATAGACCCGAATTTTACACCCTCGCCCGGAAGGTTCCCTGCCACACAGGTACTTTCTGTTTGCCCATATCCGTCGCGGATCACGATACCGGTTCCCTTCTGCCATTGCTCGATCACCTCGGGGTTAAGTGGTTCGCCGGCAGCAACGCACTCCCTGAAGCTGAACTTGTATGCAGCAAGGTCTTCCAGTATTAGCATGCGCAGCACAGTTGGCGGTGCGCAAAAAGTAGTGATCTTATGTTCCTCGATCTGCGCCAGTGTTTCCGCGGCACTAAATCGCCCGGTATGATGATAGGCAAATATTGTAGCGCCCACGCCCCATGGAGCAAAGAAACTGCTCCATGCAAATTTTGCCCAGCCCGGCTGGGATACATTGTAGTGAACGTCACCTTTTTTCAGTCCGGCCCACGAGGCGGTGGTCATGTGCCCGAGCGGATAGCTCAAGTGACTATGTATCACAACTTTGGGCATGCCGGTAGTTCCGGAAGTAAAGAACAGGAACAACGGATCTTCAGGGCGCGTTACAGCAGCAACTGCGGTATCGCCCTCCTGTTCTATGTCCTCCATAGAATACCAGCCTTCACGTTTCCCTTCGGCAATGATCTTTACCGGCACTGTATTACCGGAGAGCTCCTCGGCGGCCTCAATCTTTCCGGCATTGTCTGCATCTGCAATCACCACATCCGGCATTAATTTCCCAAACCGGTATACAATGTCATGAACTCCCAGGATAGTGGCCGCAGGTATCATGCGGTACCCTCCCTTTATTGTGGCCAGGATGGCAAGCCAGTTTATTGGCTGTAGCGCCATTTGGGTCAGCACCACATCATCCTGGAACATTCCCTTTTTTCGCAGGAAATTCAGCAGCTGGTTCGCCTTCTTACTCATTTCCGCAAAACTATATCGCCTTACATCTTTTCCATCTGTCCATAAAAGCGCGGTAGCGTCGGGGCTATCTTTCACATGTATTCCCTCAAACACCTCGGTGACCCAATTGAACTTCTTCGGACGCTGAATATCCAGCGATCTCAATTCTTCAAACTTATGCGCGGCAATGAGTGCGGCGATTTCCCTGAACAACTGCTCCATGAAATAAAGCTAGCTATTTTTCACAACCCGCTACATACAATACGTACTGATTTTGGTCATACTTTTTTTTATTCGAAAACCAGTAATTATGCCGTGAATTGCCCCAAATCAGGCCCGCGAGATAGCGGATCCGGAATAGTCCGGGAGCATGCTACATATCACTGACATCAGGCACTCACGTGTGCCGCAGCAGGATTATACTTATTCCGGTATTGTAGTGGTGATAAACCCGTGATTTTCTTAAAAGAGGTACGGAACGCTTTTGGGTCAGAAAAACCTACATCATACACTACCTCGTTCACCCGGTCGTTCGATGACTCCAGGCTCTTCTTGGCTGCCTCTATCTTTACACGCTGTATATATTCCACTACAGTGTTGG
>CAINOM010000534.1 GCA_903851455.1 uncultured Bacteroidota bacterium
GCCAGGATGGGTGAATATTACTGTGCACACTTTGTTACTGTTTGCCTGCCTGCATACCCGCTACATAGCATTATTTTATTTCGCAATATCTATTATAGCCTTCGTTGTCGCAAACGGAAAGTGGCTATTTAGAGTCAGCGGGATGGTGCTAAGCATCCTGGTTGTATATGGATATGTGGCCTGGCAGGAGCATAAAATTGAGGATCAATTCCAGGTACAGACATTCTCGGGGTTTGCGAACTGGCAGGTAGCCAATAACGTACTATGCTATTATAAAAAACTGGATGTTGCACCTTCAGATCTTCCTACGGACGAGACGAAAATGATAGACCTCTATGTGAAACGATGGATCGATAGTTCGTATAAAGACGGCCAACTGGGCACTGAGTATATGTGGGATAAGAAATCCCCACTGAAAATATACACCACGATGAAGGGACGTGTGGAACATGAAAAATACTTCTATGAGTGGATCAGGTGTTCTAAAGATATTGGCGACTATGGGAGAACGCTGATAAAAAACAACCCAACTGCTTATGTAAAGTACTTTATGATACCGAATTTCAGGAACTTCCTGGTGCCTGACCTGGAGGCGCTCGGTAACTACAACTATTACAACCTTACCGTTAGCAGGGAATGTATCGACTGGTATCAGCTGGATACGGATTTCTTATCGTGCCGGGTGCTGCACCTGGAGGAAAAGCTAATGTTCCTCTTTCCTTATTTGAACGGACTGCTGAACCTGCTGAACATTGGTTTCATTTTCTTCTTCCTGTCCCGGAACCTGAAACGGTGGAAGAGTTTGGGAAAGGATGTTCGTGCACTATTTGTTGTTTGGACCTGTTTCTATCTCGGATATATGTTTTTCAGTATTGCTTCCGCCTATGTTGTATTCAGGTACCTGGATGTAGTCTTTATCCTGGGCGTGGTAATACCTGTGGTTCTGTACCCTTATGCTCTGAAAAACATCGCACCTACCGAAAATGAAAAAGATGGCGACCCGAAAGCCGCCATCAGAAATTCATAGTGCCAGGATAATATGTTTATTCGGCCGTTGTAGTCTTTTTCACGGTTTTCACGTGCGTGGTTTTCCTGCCATTGTACTTCTTGTGCTTGCTAAAAGTGTTGTGCACCTTCTGAGGTACAGTTGACGTTTTCTTAGTTGTTTTTTCATCTTTGACAACAGTTGTTTTCTCCTGCGCCACGACCACAGATGATACGGACACCATAACCGCTAATAATAACAATAATTTTTTCATATCTAGCTTTGTTTGTTGATTTTGAAAATGAAGCATAAAATACCGTGCCAAGTAAGGGATAAGTTGATAGATGATAAGGTAAAAGTTGAGCGGTTAAGAGGTTAAAAAGTCTGGGGTTAGAAGTGGTGGAACATAAAAATGTCAAGGGGTTGGCAAATTCGTTTGGTGCATCGTGGTATGAATTGAGTGCGGGAACTTATAAACCTTATATTTGCAGGCATAAATTATTTCATGGAAGACCTTAAATTAAAGCTGAAGCAGCAGATCATAGATTCACTGAACCTGCAGGGAATGAAGCCGGAAGAAATAGACGACAACGCTCCCCTGTTTGGCGACGGCCTTGGCCTGGACAGCATCGACTCACTGGAGTTGATGGTGCTGCTTGAGCGCAATTACGGAATAAAGATCGAAGATGCCCGCGAAGGCCGGAAAATACTAACGTCCGTGCAGACCATGGCGGAATACATTCAGCAACACAGCAAAATATAAGCGCCGAAAATGGCGGAAAGAGTAGTTGTAACGTCGGTCGGCATCATTTCAGCCCTGGGAACGGGAAGAGACGCCCATGTGGCGGCAATACGAAATCTGCAGAGTGGCGTAAAGGAAGTGTCCTATCTGAAATCTGTGCATGCCCATGAATTTGTATTGGGTGAGATAAAGATGAGC
>CAINOM010000535.1 GCA_903851455.1 uncultured Bacteroidota bacterium
AACTACATTTCCTTTCTCATCATATTCTATTATCGTTCCGAATTTGATCTTCTGGCAGTACACTTTATTTATGGTATCGTAGATGGTATGCACATCGCGAGTTATGGTGCTGTCTGCATTTACAGGCATTTTCCGCAATGGATATTCATCTCCCAGAATCATGTAGTGGCCGTTCTCCAGCCTGGTGAGCTCATGGTGGTAGAATTCACTCTTAAAATGACTTATCTGCCCGTCATCAGGGGCTTTCCACAAAACAGTGCCATCATAATTTATCTCGTAACCCACATTGTTCAGTAAGAAAGTAATTGTGCCCTGCGGCGTCAGTTTCATGTCACGCACATCCCGCAATCGCTCATTATTCATGCCGCTTATCGAAGGAAGATACCAGATGGGATGTCCTTTCATATCGTATATAGCCCTGTTGCCATCGAGACAGACAAGCGCATCTTTATATATGCCTGTATTTTTCGTTATTCTTACCCGGGTATTATTTGTGTCCATATCCGGAATAACTGTGGTGCTGAAATGATGTAGTTCGCTTCTTCCCTTTACTGCTTTTTGGGACAGGCATACCACCTGCCAGGTATAGTCAACTCCAAAGTAAGGTACTTCAGCGATCACCCTGTTATTATCAATCCAATACGTATTGGAAACGTTCTTTCGAAAGGAATCCTCCGTGTTAAGCCTGCCCCGTGCGATCTCAAGCCGGTAGCCATCGCAGCCCGCAACCGCCGGGAAAGAGAATCCAATAAGCCGGTAGTGCAGTTTGCTGTTTTCTCCGGGCGTAATCTGCGCCCATAAAACAGGATGTGCTATAAACAGAGCAAGTGCTGCAACAAATTTGTACATGATCAGCGCCGAAAATTCGGGTAAATATAGTATACAATCAGCTTTATTGACCTTTCAGCCCGTCATTCCAGATAAGCGCCTCCATTTCTTTGCGGCTAATGACCATGCTGGCCCTGTAATTAGCATTCACCTTCCAGTTCTTTTCGGTGGGGCTCCAGCGCTCCGATATCGCATTCCATAAGATCCGTTTATCCTTACTTACAATAAACAGATTTCCGTACATCACGCTCATGCTCGCAAAAAAAGACCCATCCGGTAACTCTACTACATTACCGCCGGATGTGAACACTGAATCAACCGGGTTCCTCTCATTCATACCTGCAACGTTACACTCAAATTCCCATACCTTTTTTGAGGAAGTATTGTGATCATCCGGCATCGTCAGCATGGTCAACTTAGGGTGCTCTTTTAAGTGGCAGCCATTATTATTGTACAGGTATAAATAGCCTTCGCCAGATCGCTTGCAGCTATGTTGGTAGCAGAACAACGGGCTTTCAACTTCCCGCGTGCCCGGCTTATATGTCCCGCCATAAGCGCTTGCAACAGTCCCCCCGGGGTATTTTATCTTCAGCACCCTGCTTACATCTCTTAAACTCACCAAAATCGTCCTATCAACCTCATCAAAAAAAAATGAATTCTCATGTACATCAAGATCAAACAACCCTTCAGCCGTTCTCCGGTTATACAGATCAGATCCTTTAAGATATTCAGACGGATCCCATGACCATACCAGGGCGCCAGCCTTGTCGTACTCCAACACAGTTCCCAACTCCATTTTCTGATAATATTTATTGCTGGCGCTATCGTGCACAATTATTTCACCGGGTGCATCCAGAACTTTGCTCTCTATAGTCGCCGGCAATTCCCATAGCACTTGCTTCCGTCCAAGCACCATGTAGTTGCCCGAAGCTAGGCGTGTAAATTCGTGATGATATCCCCCACCCTGCCCTTTCCGCGAAGCATCGGGAGCTGGAGTCCTCCATAAAATGTTTCCGCTATAGCTTATTTCATATGCCCGGTTGTCAAGAAGAAAAGTAATCGTTTTTTGCGGTGTGATCTTAAGGTCTCGCGGGGGAGTGCCGACACCGCCTACATCAGGTAAGTACCACACAGGCCGCCCCTTCATATCATAGAGCGTTTTAACACCATCTAAAAAGACGTAGGCATCTTTATATTTCTCCGCCTTTTTAAGAATTCTTAAACGGGCAATATTAGTATCTACAAAGGGTACGGCACCTGTGCTGAAATGATGAAACCCAGCACCGTCGCCAGTTTTATTATTGATGATAACACGCCACGTATACTCCTTGCCAAAAAACGGCACCTCCGCAACGATCTTTGTCTTATTCGTCTTCAGCGATACAACGATATTTTTTCTGAATGAATCTGGCGAGTTGTAATTCCCGGCCGCAATTTGCAATGTATAGCTGCCTCTTTCAACATCGGAAAACGAAAACCCGATAAGCCGGTAATGCAGTTTACTTCCCTCAGCGGGCAACATCTGCGCAACGACGTTTATGGACAGCGTTAAAATAACCAGTGTAAAAAGGGCTCTATACATACGGTGCCTCAATATACGATATTCGATACGTTTGAAAAACGTCCCCCCGCCGCCTAACGGGAAAATCTATTTAACACAGACAGTCAATTGCCGTGCACCAGTTCCATTTGTGCCGGACTCTGCTGGCGCCGGGACGCGGCATTGTTTTCGAGCCTGCAAACCTCAGGTGAATGCACTTATTGCATTCCGGAACTGTCTGGTCTCTGGGCGCTCTGGTCGCTGAAGCGAGGGTGCCGGCAATGACGACGATTGTAGTCTAAACAATATTCAATTACATAATAGCGAGATAGCAATAAGCGAAAAGGGCCGGTGTTTCCACCAGCCCTATGTTTCTTGCTCTTTTTAATCTTATTTCTCCATTACAAAATGGAATACCTTATGATCATTCGCAGTGAACAAATTCAGCATGTACATACCGTTACCAAGAGTATTGCCCAGTGAGATCACTTCGTTGATCTTACCTCCAAGGGCTGATACCTTTTTAGAGAATATAACCTGGCCAAGTACATCTGTTATTTCCAGAGTCGCGTCTGCATCCTGTGTACCACCTATTGTGCCTTTCACAACGAATGTACCATTGTTCGGGTTAGGGATAACCCGGACATCGATCGGTAGCACGCTGACTAAAACAGGCGTAACACTAGTT
>CAINOM010000536.1 GCA_903851455.1 uncultured Bacteroidota bacterium
AACAATAAACAAAACAAACAACCGTTTCAGAAAATGATATATTCGCACTCAATGAAAATCACTCCTTTAGTCTTATTGATCATTTGCAGCTATTGTGCTGCGCAGGCGCAAAGCAAAAACAACTTATACACCGACCTTGCTATAAATAGTCTCGGTACTTCTGTGACGTATGACCGCAGAATAGCAAAGCACTTTGATCTGGGCATCGGCATATCACTAAATGACATCAACGGAGATAAGTATTACAACCGGAAGATGGCGGCGTTCATCGATCTCCGCCCCTATCGTGTCATAAGGAGAAACATGTTTTTTGCACTATTTGATATTGGGTTCGCATTTTATGGCGGCCGCATACCCGCACCCGGAACAACATCGCTGGGACCATACAATCCTTACGTAGGCCTGGGAGTGGGATACGGTTACCGCATCAACAAGCGGGGTATGGGACCCTACATATCGCTATGTGCCGATGGCTTTGTGCAAAATCAGATCAATCAGAATCTGGCACTACCACATGAGGCGCGAAACAATTTCGTGATAGATGAGACTTTGGTGATCTCCCTGGGCTTTAAATTCTGATAGGGGGAACGGCCGTTATAAGGAATACATTGAGGGCAATATTTCAAACATCCTTTCCGCGAGCCGGGCTATTACCGCTTTATTTCCAAACTCCACTATAGGGCGCTGCATCAGTATCGGGTTTTCGGAAAGTATGGTTATCCATTCCACTTCACTGATATTTTTCCCTGCATAGTTCTTCGCATAAAGTTCTTCACTAGTGCGCACCAGCTCCGAAGCCTTGATGTTGAGCTTAGCCAGCAAGGCTTCAAGTTCCAGCCTGCTCAGCGGCTCGGCAAGATACCACCTCACCACGTGCGGTATGCCCCGCTCCTGTAGCAACTCCAGCGCACCGCGGCACTTGCTGCACTCGCCATTATGATAAATAATGATTGGACCCATTAGAATGATAAACTACTCAGTCGCATTTAATATCGAAATGGGCCCGCATAATGTGGACCCATTTTCAAATTCGCAAATTTTCATCCCGATAGCTATCGGGACAAATTAAACCACCATTTCCTTCACATCATCAGCAATAGTCAATCGCCCTGCTGTCTTTGCTTTTATTTCGTCAATAGTCACACCCGGTGCATACTCTATACATCTAAAACCATCGGGCGTGATATCAAACACCCCAAGATCAGAAACCACCTTTTTCACACAGCCCACGCCGGTCAGCGGCAGTGAGCATTTTGGCAGCAGCTTACTCTCTCCTTTCGGATTGGTGTGTTGCATGGCTACGATAATATTCTTCGCAGCGGCCACCAGGTCCATCGCACCGCCCATACCCTTCACCATTTTGCCCGGTATTTTCCAGTTGGCTATATCGCCATTGTCGGCCACTTCCATGGCGCCCAGCACCGTCAGGTGCACCTTGCCAGCGCGTATCATACCAAAACTCATAGCGCTGTCAAAAAACGCCGAACCCGGAATGGTAGTGATCGTTTGCTTGCCCGCATTTATCAGGTCGGCATCTTCATCGCCTTCATACGGAAAAGGCCCCATACCCAGCAGTCCGTTCTCGCTTTGCAGCACCACGTCCACACCCTCGGGTATGTAGTTGGCCACCAGCGTTGGTATACCTATCCCCAGGTTCACATAAAACCCATCCTGCAGTTCCTGCGCTATCCTCCGCGCTATTTGTTCTTTATTTAAAGGCATTGTTGGCTATTTTTGAACGACTATAAACTTATCAACTTATCTCTTATCAACCTGGCACTTACTGCTTCTTCTTCACCGTCCTTTGCTCAATCCGCTTCTCATAATCCTTCCCTTCAAATATCCGGTGCACATAGATGCCCGGCACATGTATCTCGTTAGGGTCCAGCTCGCCTATCGGCACCAGGTGCTCCACCTCTGCAATAGTTATCTTGCCAGCCATCGCCATCAGCGGACTGAAATTACGCGCCGTGCCCTTGAAAATAAGATTGCCCTGCGTATCTCCCTTCCATGCTTTTACAATGGCGAAGTCAGAATCAAAAGCATATTCCATCAAATAATCCTTACCGTTGAAGTTGCGCACCTCTTTGCCCTCCGCCACCTCGGTGCCTATACCTGCCAACAGGAAGACGGCGGGCATACCATAACCGGTAGCCATGCAGCGTGTGGCCAGCGTGCCCTGTGGCACCAGTTCCACCTCCAGTTCGCCGCTCAGCATCTGGCGTTCAAACTCGGCATTCTCACCCACATACGAGGCGATCATCTTCTTCACCTGCCGGCCCTGCAGCATCAGCCCTATCCCGAAGTCATCTACACCGGCATTGTTAGAGATACACGTAAGATTATTGATACCCTTCTTTACAAGAGCGGCAATACATTTTTCCGGTATGCCGCACAGCCCGAAGCCGCCCAGCATCAGCGTAGCCCCCGATGGTATGTCTTTCACCGCCTCATCAGCGCCTGCAACTACTTTATTCATTTATTGAGATTTGAGTGCTAAATTAGTGGATAAGTTGAATAATTGGGGAATGGTTCCGGTTAGAACTTTGAAAAAGACATTTACTTTGATTGTGGAAATGCGCTCACGGAAAATATTTGTATATTTCTTTCCTGTCCATTAATCTGATTAAAATAAAGCTATCTTTTTCAATTTTTAGACCAATGCGATATTCTCCCACCTTAATTCGGTAATAATGCTTATAACCGGTCATTTTCTTTAAATGAAGGACTTCGGACGGCTTTTGGCAAGTTTCAATTGATTTAATTATTGCGAGGATTTTAATGGACAATTCCCTGCCACTAACTTTCGCTATATCTTTCTCAAAAGATTTTTGAACTTCTATTTTCAT
>CAINOM010000537.1 GCA_903851455.1 uncultured Bacteroidota bacterium
CGCATAAAGGACAATTTTGTAATTATCTGTAATAAAGACAGTAAATATTGCGCTTTAGTTGGAATAACACCACCAATAATTACAATGTGCGGTAATTATCTATTGCCCGGCAACATACCCTTCCACGCACTTTCGCGCTTCATCCTGTGTATAAAAACTGAAATTCCTGTACCGGTCATGTACATCTATGATCTCTTCAATCGCATTCGCTACCAGCTCTTTATTCCCCCAGGTAATGATGTCTGCCATCACTTTCTCAAGGCAGCCCTTCTTATAGCTTATCTGCCCGATCACATGCACCAATGTATCTCTTACCCGTTTAGTCTTATCGTGTTGCAGCTCTTTCAATAAGGGTAATATGTCCTCGGGATGCGTGCGCCCACGCAATTCTATCCCATGACATATTTCCCTCCGTATTTCCTTATCAGAATGGTGCAGGTACGTGCGCGCCCATTCGATCACGGGCGCCGGATTTTTCTCGCCCATTTTTTTTACCGAACCGATCACTGCATTACGCACGGAATGATGCTTGTCAAAAAGGCCCCTGTCAAAAAAAGTCTGCACTACTGGGAAGTCTTGCTTCCCGATTTCTCCCGCCGCATTCACTGCGGTTTGCCTTACTTTGGGTTCCTCATCGTTTAACAATGCGTCAAGCAGGATGATTGTTTTTTCCTGCAGTTTCGTATTTGCGGCGTACGCCCTGCCTATAGCCAGGTACGCCGTTTTGCGGATGTAGGTATCTTCGTCAGCAAAAAAAGGTATCAGTCCGGCTAACTTCCCGTGCCGTATACTGTCTCCTATCTCCCGGTTTATTTTTTCAACTAGGTTATTCCGTTGGTCCTTTCCAAGTTCGTAAAAACTCATTTGCGATTTGGGGTTTTGTGATTTGGGTGGGGTTTACGGGCTCCGTTAATTGTATTGAAAATTATTTGTGCGTGGCCAGTACTTCTTTTTCGAATGTGCTGAACCGCGCCTTCAGCTGCAATTTTAATTTCTCCTTCACCGCGTCTTCTTTAATAAAGCTGTAGTCAATGCTGTTAAAAACAAACTGCTTGATGTCCCGGTAAGAGACATTCTTATATCGTTTGGCCAGCAGCACAAATTGATCAGTAAGGTTGCTTCTCAGCACACCGGCATCGTCGCTGCAGATAACAATTGGCACCCCGAATTCTTTGTACAACGTTATTGGATGCTGGTCTTCTTTTACCTTCAGTATGAACTCGTTGCTATAGAGGTTTATTTCTATAGGCACCTTGTGTACCGCCATATATTGCAGCAGCTCGTAGCTCTTGTATTCATGGGCCATATCTACGCCATGCCCTATCCGGTTGGCGCCTGCCGTTCTTACCGCTGCGTTTATATGCCAGGTAAGTTCTTCCGGTTTCACCATGCCCAGCACCAGTTCTCCCGCATGCATCGAGTATTTTACATTTGGGTATTTCTCGTGGCAGTACTTGAACATCTGCATATGCAGCCAGTAGTCGCGCATCGATATCTCGTTGTCCTCCGGGGCTACTATATTTACTCCTACCACAAGCGGGCAGGTATTAGCAGACTCAAACGCAAGTATCAGGTTTTTGAAAATATCAACAGGCGGCACAACCCTTACTACATAGTTCTGGTACCGCATGGTAAATAAAGAATCATCTATATGAAGCCCGTAGTGCAGCTTTTCGATCACATCGGCATTATATGCTGCTGCACACGCCTTCACATTTTTATCCTGAACCAGTTTGTATATTTTGTCCAGCAGTTTCGTAGCCTCCGCTTCGCTGCCACTGCGCTGCGCATCTTCCAGTTGGCGATTGAAGCTGGTATCCATTATTTTAATGTTATCGCAGTGAATGCTCGTGAACATGGTCTCGATATAGCTCACGTTCTCCTTTACAGCCCGGCGCTTCAGTTCCATCAGGCCGGTGTCCAGCCTTCCCGGCCCGTCGTTGGCAATACCGAAGCCCGAAAAAGTTTCAAAAAATTGTTTATTGATGGTTTTGAAGATTACTGCGGTCTTCGTGCTCTAGAAGCTCTTACTCGAGAATTTGCTTCAATAGAGAATCTGCTGTTAAAGAATGCAGACATTCATGATGCAAAATTTGGTAAATGC
>CAINOM010000538.1 GCA_903851455.1 uncultured Bacteroidota bacterium
CTCATATCCCTTGCCTTTTTCCATATTCACGTAGTGCCATGTCTTCATATAGTCATAGCTGTGATCACTGCGCACATCGTCCATCCAGGTACTTGCTTCTTCTATGGTTGTAGATCCCAGGCATTTATGAACTGCCTCCTTTGTATTGCTGTCCAGGAAATGAAAAGCGATCTCTGCGACCAGCCCATGCCCCACCTTCCCCCATGCAAAAGAACGATGCGGCGCCGCGGAAAACAGCACCACAATTAATGATAACGACAGTATTTTCTTCATGCTGTAAAACTATAGCACAACCACCGTTCGGTGAGCGGCCACATGTTAAGTTATCATTACCCTGTGTACCATAAAAAAGCACCGCCGTAGCAGTGCTTTTCAAATGCGTCATTATAGGTATGCCTATTGTTTTACAAATTTTAGTGAAGTTGCATTACCTGTGCTTTTCTCACGGATATTGATGTAGTAAACACCTGTAGCAAACTTATTTGTATTGATCTCAAAGTGCTTGCTGGTAGCTGTCCCTGAATATACAGTCTGTCCTACCGTGTTGGTGATCACGACTGCTTTATCTCCTTCTGAAGCTGCCTCTATTACTACATTGTCAGCAACAGGATTTGGATGCAGTGTAAATGCCGGCGCAAGAGTTGCAGTAACGGCAACTCCACTACTGATGATCGAATCACCCTGAACGCTTACATTATCAAAGCGGTCATTACCCGAAGAGTCTGCCAGGCCAACGCCATTGGCAAAAGTAACACGGAATACCAGCTTGCTGTTGTTCGCTACAGCCTCTGGAAGAGACACAGAAACCAGGCTGAAAACGTGTGGAGTAGGTATGCTATAGCTGGTCGTCGACAACCCGGTGGTAACGAAAGTGGCACCGCTATCTACACTATATGCAAAGTTCTGGGTCTGCGCACCATTGTTAGTGCTCTCGGTGCCATACTTTAATACAATGTTGTGGTAGTTTACAGTAGGTATGTAAAACAACAGCTGCATGCTGTCTGCGGGGTCACGGACGCGCAACATCAGCCCCGGTACTGCAGACAAGTGCTGGTTAAACGTATCATTATCAGACGCACCGGCCGACAAACTATCTACATAACTGCTATAGACCGCCGAAATCCCAGGTTGTTTTTCGTAGACAATCTTAGCCTTCGAAGTATCGTGAATTGAGAAATCCGCAGCTATACCATTTATTGTGGGCGTATACATAGCGCCACTGCTGTAATTATTAAAGTGCCAGTAATGGATGAGCGTCTGAGCTCCGCCCTTTGCATGGAAAACCAGCATCGCGCAAATGCAGATCAATAGAGTAAGTACATTTCTTTTCATAAAGCTATTTTCGTGCAAAGGAATACCTCTAATGTTACGGCAACATTACCGCAAGGTTAAGGAAAGGTTGCGCCCATCGTATCTCTGACAAACAACAACCGAAGCACGCAGCGTCAAAACACTAAAACCAGTTACGCACAATTGGTTGTGCACCAACTTCAAAACGTATTTGGTCACTTGGAAATAATGTTCTCTTAATGTTATGATAACATAGGATGCTGACTTTCGCGCATTAATTATACTGGCTGGTATAAATCAATAATGCGCACACTCCTTCTGATCAATTTATTGATTGCCTCTTTGTTTTTGTCGTCATGGCAGAAAGGCAAGCCTCATTTCAAATTTAAGTTTGAGCACTCCCATTCATTGAAGAACATACCTGAGCCATCAGATATTGTATACGATAAAGAAACCGGTCACTTCTTTATTGTAAGCGACCATGGCAAGCTATTCGAGTGCGACACGTCGGGAAACATCATCCGTAAAGCACAAAAAGAAGGAATGGACTTTGAAGGTGTAGAAATAAAAGACAGTTTCGTTTACGTCTCCGATGAGTCTCCGCGAAAGATATATAAATACAGAAAAAGTGACCTCTCCCTCCTGAGAGAATTCAATGTATCATGGGGCGGAGCAATAAACAAGGCTTTTGAATCTATCACCTACAATTACAGCAAGAACTGCTTTGTACTGGTATCCCAGGCTCCCTGTGTGGTCATAGAATACAATGATGACTTCAAAGAGATCAACCGGTATCGCTTTCATAGCGCACGCGACATCTCAGACGCACGCTGGTACAATGGCTACATATACCTCCTCAGTGCACTTGACGAAACCATCTTCAAATGCGACCCTGCCACGTATGATGTTATTGAGTCTTACAAGATCAATGTTTTCAATCCCGAAGGCCTTGCCTTTGACAACAACGGCAATGTAACCATCACCTCAGATGACTTGCAGAAGATCTACTTTTTTAAAAATCTACCACACAATTAAACAATAAGGAACAATGAAAAAACTATTACTTTTTACAATGGCGGGCATAGCGTTATCAACCGCATCGCGTGCCCAGTTCTCAGAGTTTCAGAACAACGTCGGCGCGACGCCGTTCACGCTGAGCTCTGATAATAACACTTTCCAGATCGGCGGAAGGGTGTCGTTCTATTATGAGAACAGGTTCCTGAAGGCAAACCAGGATAACCTGAGCCACAACGGGTTCGATGTGAAAGACGCCGACCTCGACTTCCTGGGTAAAACCGCAAGTAAGTTCACTTACGAGTTTCATTTAAGTGTCATAGACCTTGCTACCGCGGCTGCTACGCTGAATACCGCCAACCCAGCTAACCCCGGTATTAAAGCGGGCTACCTCCAGTATACCGGCTTTCCTGTTTATATTAAGTTCGGTTACGACAAACTCCCATTCTCACAGGGGTCATTAAGTGAAGTTTACGGCACACCAATGTGGAGTCACGCAAACCTTTATGGTGGCGATCTGTTCTCACGCAGGGACATTGGACTTACGCTACAGGCACCTCTTTGGAAGCACAGGATCAACCTTTATGGCGGTGTTTACAGCGGCATGGGCGAGAACTTCTTCGAGTACGGCAATGACGCCAGCGGCCGGTTTGAATATGTGGGCCGCGCGGAATTTTCCTACCCGGGCAAAATGAAGTACCATGTTATTGACGAAGAGAATTCACCCATCGTTCAATTCCGTGTTGCCGCAAACGCCCGCTACGAAGACAAAACGCAACCCAACGGCGGCAACGTAGTGACGTCCTATCCTGATGCACCCGGAGCCTATGGCATACGCATGATAAACGGCAAACGTGGCGTTTACGGCGGTGATGCGGTGATCCTTTTTAAAGGCATATCTGCAACTTTTGAGACAGATATGGTGAGGGCTCAGCCTGCCGATGCTAACGATCCGCTTTACTACGGCACTTCCACCACGGTCAATGGCAAGTATGTAAAAGCCGGTGGCTACGCCGCAGGGCTCAACTACAACTGGCAGCAGATACGCTCCGTCTTCTCTGTAATGTATGAAGACTTCAACGCAAACGATCTTGCCATTAACGCAACCGGGGCACAAAGCGCAGGCGAACAGGCTTGGCTTTATCTCGGCTACGCATACAAGGTCAACGGATTTAATTCAGTTTTCAAATTCGAATACTACCGGCCAACCGTGGAATCAGCTAACCTGAATCCCCTGAAATACTATGGGCAGATTCGTGTAGGCTACCAGATCGTGTTCTAATCCATTATTCAAAACAAAAGCAACAACTTCAAATAATTTTTATGAAAAAGCACTTATTATCCACGATACTGTTTACGCTTGGCATGCTTGCTATTGCGTCATGCGTTAAAGACCGCACCTTTACAAAATCAGCGCCGCCACCAATAAATACCGGGAACGATACGCTCCTTTATTACTGGGATTTTAATACCGACAGTATTTCGGCAATGCTTCCTACCATTGGTATCTCCGCAAGCGCTGCCGTTTCTTACCTCGGCGCCAGCTTCGATACTGTTCAGCCCGGCACCACCGTCAATGCTCAGGGGTATGATACTACGGCACATGCAGGTGATGCAGCACTGCGCCTGCGCAACCCCGCTTCAGGCCCGTTTATCATCATCATGCCAACTACAGGCTACAAGAACATCGTGCTCAAGTTTGCCGAAGACCATACCACCAAGGGAGCTACGGTTAATATGATCTCCTACACGGTGAACGGCGGCGCATCCTGGAAAACTGATGCCATATCGGCCTATTCCACTTACAACCTCGACTCTGTAAGCACCTACAACGGTTTCCAGCTGTTCAGCTTCGACTTTTCTTCAGATGATTCTGTAAACAATAATGCATTGTTCCAGGTGAGGATAGACTTTGGTACCGGAGCTACCAATACAAGCGGCAACGACCGCTTCGACAACATTACCTTGTTCGGCATAGCGAAATAAAATACTATGCCTACGTTCCATTGAAAAAGGCAGTCAATAATGAATAAAATAGTTTCAAAAATCAGGGCCTCGCTACTATGCGGGGCTTTGATCTTATACAATTCTATCTCAGTCTCCGCGCAGGCTGATACCCTCCGGATCATGACCTACAACGTCCTCTACTATGGGGATACACCACCCTGCCAGGGATCTCACAGCGAATCGCATGGCTACCTGAAAACTATTGTCGCATATAGTAATCCAGATGTCATTGGCCTTGAAAAGATGGCAGCTATACCCATCTATACAGGTGATCACTCGGGTTCCGCACCTGCAGGTTTCGCTGACTCTGTACTGCAGTTTGCATTAAATGCAGCCTACCCCGGCCGATACGCTTACTGCAGCTACACCAATGCATCCTCTGCCGACAATATCGATGTATTGTTTTACAACCAGCAGAAGCTGGGTTTCGTAAACATCCTGTCCTCTTATTCCAACATCACCGATTTTAATACCTACAAACTCTACTACAAAAGCGCTGACCTTGCCTCAACTCATGATACTGTCTTTCTCTATGTCACCCTCAACCACGACAATTCCGGCAGTGGCAGCAGCGATGCCGCCATCAGGGCCGACCAGATAAGTGGCGAGATGGCGCACATAGAGTCTCACTTCACCAGCCTGCCCAATGCCATCAATATGGGCGACTTCAACACCCACAACAGCGACGAGGCCTGCTATCAAACTCTTGTGGCCCCGGCGAATACGGCCTTCCGCTATTACGACCCGCCATTCTCTCCGGACGGCGAAGTATCCTACCCTGCCGACTGGGACAATAACCCATCCTCCTACGCCTCCTTCCTCACCACCTCTACCCGTCAATCCAACCTTCCCAATTCATGCGGCTCCAATGGGGGCGGCAAATCGTGGTACGACCATATTTTCCTTTCTGCAGTCATCATTAATGGCTCCGCCGGGCTATCCTATATCCCTCACTCCTATCGCACCATTGGCAACGATGGCAACCGGGTTGGTATATCGGTTAATGATGCCCCCACCAATACTTCTGCCCCTTCGGATGTTATCGAAGCCCTCTTCCAGATGTCGAACAAGTACCCGATAACGATAGATCTTGCCGTAAACCCTCACAATGTTGGCATCGCGGAAACGGCACATGCCGAAGAAGAAGTAACCGTAATTAACCCCGTCTGCAATGAACTCACAATGCACCTACCCGCCAGCTTGATCGGTAAGACCATTCACATCCAGGCCGTCGATATGCCGGGAAGCCTACAACTGGACCATGCACTCCTCGTAACTAGCCAAACGACAACCCTCCAAAACACCTTGCGCCCGGGTACCTACCTGCTGAGACTTTCTTCCGATGGGCAAGTGTTCGTAAACAAACTCATCGTTTCTATACCATAATTCACCCTATTTCTAACGTCATTGGTACTATGCACGGTAATATTACCTGCTTTACCTTCGTGCATAGTCCGTTATCATCCAAACCACGATCATTGAACAACCTGAAAACATACTCATTACTGATCATTGCGCTAATCGTTGCGGCAGGCTTCGATACGCTAAGAGATGGCTTTGCTACCAGCTCAGACGGAGCGCAAATACACTACCGCACTTTTGGGGCCGGCAAGCCACTCCTCATCATCAATGGTGGGCCTGGCATGAACAGCGAGGGCTTTGAAGGACTTGCCCGCAAGCTCTCCGAGCATAACCTCACAATCATCTACGACCAGCGCGGAACCGGTAAATCGAAACTTAAGTCGCTCGACTCTGCATCAATGACCATGGATTTGATGGTCGAGGATATTGAGGGACTGCGGAAGCAACTGAACATTAATAAGTGGTCTATACTTGGCCACTCCTTTGGTGGCATGGTGGCCTCTTATTATGCTACCAAATACCCGGAACATATCGATAAGATCATTCTCTCCTCCTCCGGCGGCATCGATCTCGGCCTGCTTACAGGCGTTCAGAACGCCATCAACTCAAAACTCACCAAGGCCGAATCAGACTCTGTAGACTATTGGACCGAAAAGATAAATGCCGGCGACACCAGCCACTATGCACGACTGCGGAGAGGCATCAACCTCGCGCATGCCTATGTGGTCGACCCTAAATTCATTCCCGTCATTGGCGAGCGCCTCACGCAGGGCAACCCTACCATCAATCAGCTCATCTGGGCGAATCTGCAGGGCATGAACTTCAACTGCGAAGAGCAGCTCCGATCTTTCGATAAACCCGTGCTCATCATCCAGGGCAAGAATGATATAGTGAGCAAGGAAATAGCCGGGAAGTCGCACAAAGCCTTTAAGAACTCAAAAATGGTCTTCATGGACCACTGCATCCACTATGGCTGGCTCGATAATCCGGAGGTTTATTTTAAGGAGGTTGAGTCGTTTTTGAAGTAGCAGATCACTATTTCAATTTAGATATCTTATATCTATCACCCGAAAAATCCAGTTCGGCATAACTGCCAATGACAAGGTCACCATTATCTTTCTCAATGGAAACGTTGCCTTCCAGTATTCCTTTCCTGGCTTTTTCATTGTAAGAAAACACACGCCCTTTCAGTGTCGGGAAATTGTCGCTAAAAATGATCACGTTATATACGTAGAAATTAGAGTCTGCACCATAACTAACAATACTGTCGCATAAAATTTTATTCATTTTTATCTTGCACTGGGCGTTTCCAAGGAACACCCTATCGCCAAGGCCATAGTTGCCATGACTATCTATTTTGCCTTCACGCAAGATCATTTGATCCGTCTTCATGCTAAACGATCTGCTGGAATCAGCGGTGCCCGGTGCCGGAGACATTTGCGAATA
>CAINOM010000539.1 GCA_903851455.1 uncultured Bacteroidota bacterium
ATGGCGCACCAGGTTCCGAATTGCTGGTCGGTGAAGCTGATCAGGTGGAGACCGATCCATGGGAAAAGAAATAAAGCAATTGAATTAAGGATAAAAACTGTGCCTAGTGACACGCTGATCTGTTCGTCATTGGCTTTGATGATAGGCGCTATGGCTGCGATCGCGCTACCTCCGCAAATTGCGGTGCCGTTTGAGATAAGCGAGGATATTTTACTGTCTATCTTTAATTTTTTGCCGATAAAATAGCCAGCCAGCAGTGTGACCCCAATAGTGCCCACTGTGAAAAAGAAACCTTCTTTGCCTGCTTTCAGCGCTTCCCCAAAATCGATCTTGAAGCCGAGACATACGACAGAGACCTGCAGCAGCAGGGTAGTGGCTTTCTTGTTGAGACTAAGGAAAGGATGCCCTACCACCAGGGCGATGACGAGGCCCATAAGCAAGGCTACTGGCGGATCTATCTTAAAGACAACACATAAGACAAGGCATAAAATAAAAATTACCTGCTTTAATGTTTGGGGTAAGTCGAGTAAAGTTGTCTTCATTAACGGATATTTGCACGATCTTTATAAATGATAACTGGCCCAAAGATAATACTATGACCAGCAATTTTCTGCCATTTGTGAGCAAAGATGCAATTGACACCGCATTAGCGTCACAAGATAACGACCATCTTTATGATCTGCTTGTGCAACCATTGCATGAGGAGCTATACCGCCGCAGCACGTTCGACTTCCTGGATGACTTATCCCAGGGGCAGCAACTGCTGCTTACCTATGATTACCTGCGCACCCAGGTCGGGCAGGGTGGGTTCATACAATTCATACATAATGGCTACGTAGGCTTACTGCCCTCTATGATAGAACAGCTATATCTGGTAGGTGCAAATGACATGGCCCAGGTGCTGGACGATGTACTGAAAGTGTATGTGCTAAACCTGGACCTGCTGAATAAGGCAAAATCGGTGCAGGAATTCGCGCAGCTGTATGATGAGCTTAAGGAGTTTGAGGTGATAGAGGAACGGTACAACACCTTTAAGCTTGAAGCGATCAAAAAAATGCTGGCGTATGCTGCAGGGCACCTGGATGAATTTATTACGATCAAGGGCTAATCATTCACCCGGCCCGGCGGCCTCTTTTTATACCTTCTTCAATGTAATGTTGAATTTGAAATTGAGGTGTTCAATGTTAATGCTGTCCGGCACGCCGTCTATGTAATTGAGCATCTCAACTTCAACAACGGGCTTTACCCTGGATGATTTTTCGATGCGTATGAGTTTTGCACAATGGTCGGTTATGTAGTAGTTATTCCCTTTTGGGGTTGGGATGGCTGTGTAAGTATTAACTGAGTCTGTGAGCATTACCGCTTTTGAAAGATCCTGGTGGAGGATCACCAGTTCGAGGTCATTGTGCAGGGCTTTTACAATGACTTTTTTATCGAGTTTGGCCATTACATAATACCGGATGAATTCATTGTTTTTTGTGAACGCAAAGTCGAAAAATTTTACACCCATTTCATTGGTGAAGACCACACGTGTGCTGCTGTCGGGCATGAGCTTAAAGAAGAGTATGCCGCTGAAGTGATGTGTGGTGACATCTACACTGGCACTATAGAGCGTATTGGAAAAAGCGGGTGCAAATTTTTTAATGCAACTAACGTCTCCGCTCGCCGGCTTCAGGTGGCCATATTGTGACTTGCGGGCGGAAGCTGGTACATTCCATAAGCTAATGCCTGCCGTAAATAGCAGCAGGGCAAGTATGCTTCGGCTTCCATTAGTCGACAGAGAATACCGCATCGGAGATCGTGCCGTTTATTTGTTTGTGGTGAAAGGTAATGACCGTATTGTCGCCGGACTGTTCGAGCATTTCGAGGCCGGTAG
>CAINOM010000540.1 GCA_903851455.1 uncultured Bacteroidota bacterium
AGCTCCGGAAGCTAAATAATTATTAATGGCTTAATGGCTGAATAGCTCAACGGCTCAATTAAAATGCCCCTGTTTTTCTATCAAGAAAACAGGGGCATTTATTTTAGAAAGTCAGCTATATATGAATTAGGTCATTGAGCTATTCAGCCATGGAGTAATTAATTAAGCGGGTTCTTCTTCTTTTTCTTTTTCTATGCGGCCTCTCCTGAGCGGGTTGGCGGTATTATCGGCATATTCCTGCCTTTGGTTGAGCAGGTCGAGGCACTGGAACACTGCTTCGTGGAAAGAGGTGGCGTCTGCAACGTTCTTGCCTGCGATGTCGAATGCTGTGCCATGGTCTGGTGAGGTGCGGATGATGGGCAGGCCGGCAGTGTAGTTAACGCCATCGCCCTGTGCCAGTGTTTTGAAGCCTACCAGGCCCTGGTCGTGGTACATAGCAAGTACTGCATCGAACTGTGTGTAGCTGCCATGGCCGAAGAATGCATCTGCACTGTAAGGGCCAAATACAAGGTTACCATTCTGGCGCTGCGCGTCTACAACAGGTTTTATTATTGTCTGCTCTTCCGTGCCTATTTGTCCTTCATCGCCGGCATGGGGGTTAAGGCCCAGCACGGCTATTCTCGGCTTGTCAATACCAAAGTCCTTGATCAGTGTTTCGCGGAGTATGGCAAGCTTCGATACCAGCAGTTCCTTTGTGATCGATGCGGCAACCTTCGAGATGGGCATGTGCTCCGTAGCCAGCGCCACGCGCAGGGACTTGCTGTACAGGATCATCAGCACATCCTTGGCGCCGAATTTGTCTTTAAAGAAAGGTGTGTGGCCGGTGTAAGGAAAATCCGGGATGTTGGTGTTGCTTTTGTGAATGGGGGCCGTCACTATGGCATCGAGCTGACCATCTTTGAGGCATTGGGTTGCTACCATCAATGAACGGATGGCGTATTTGCCGCCGGCATCGGTGAGTATACCGGGCTGTATCGGCACTTCCTCGTCCCAGCAATTGAAGATGTTCACCTGCTTAGGATTGAGCTTGGTGAGGTCTTTGGTGCTGGAAAAATTGAAGGTGTGCTCGGTTACAATGCGACGGTAGTAGTTGATCACTTTATTTGAAGCGAATATCACAGGTGTGCAGAGCTCGAGCATCCGGTTGTCTGAAAATGTCTTGATGATCACTTCAGTGCCTATGCCGTTGATGTCTCCTGTGGTGATACCGATAACTGGTTTGTCGTGGTTTGGCTGCATGAGTTAAGAGTTAAAGACCTCTCCCCGGCCCTCTCCGAGGGAGAGGGTGAGGTCGAGTGTGTGGTGTATTAATGTGTGGTTTGTCAGATTATGTTTCAAAATAGCTAAGCTTTGCCGTAATGTGTTAAAAAATCGAGGAGCATGCGCATGCCATAGGCCGTGCCGCCAAAGGGAAGATAACCTTTTTTGGAGGTTGCGAAAGAGACGCCCGCAATATCAAAGTGCATCCACGGATAGTCGGTGAAGTGCTCGAGGAATTTTCCTGCGGTCATTGCGCCGCCTGATGGGCCTCCGACGTTCTTGATATCTGCGATCTCTGATTTTATCTGGTCGCCATATTCATCCCACAGCGGAAATTCCACCAGCCGCTCGTACTGGCGGTTACCGCTGTCGCGGAATGCTTTCTTTGTTTCTTCAGATGCTGTGCCCATAACCACGATGCCATGCTCACCTACGGCTGCTGATGCAGCGCCCGTAAGTGTCGCGAAATCGACAACCAGCTCCGGCTTGTAGCGTTTTGCCCACTCCAGTGCATCGCCCAGTATCATACGGCCTTCGGCATCGGTGTTGAGTACTTCTACTGTTTTGCCGCTCATCATGGTCACCACGTCGCCGGGTACATAAGCTTCCTGTCCCGGACGGTTATCAGTAGCAGGAACGAGGGCTATGACGTGCAGTGGGAGCTGCATTTTAGCGATGGCATACATAGTGCCGCTTACCAGAGCCGCGCCGCTCATGTCGCTTTTCATGCGGTCCATAGAGTTGAGCGTAGGCTTCAGCGACAGTCCGCCGGTATCGTATACTACACCCTTGCCTACGAGCACTATCGGTTTTTTGTTCAGCGCCTTTTTGGGCACGTATTCCATAATGGTAAACGTAGGTGGCTGTATGCTGCCGCGGTTTACCGAGAGGAGGCCGCCCATCTTTTCTTTTTCTATGCGCGCCTTATTGAAGATGGTCACTTTGAAACCACTCTCCTTGCCCATCGCGGCTATCTCCTTAGCAAGCTGCTCTGCAGACAGGAAGCTGAGGGGCTCATTTACCAATGTGCGTGCCTTATATAT
>CAINOM010000541.1 GCA_903851455.1 uncultured Bacteroidota bacterium
ATAATTTGCCAACTATTTCACGCCATTTGATGTCTTCCTATTTAGGAACATTGTACTTATCTTTGATTTTTATTAATTTTAGCACCTAAGAATAGCATACCAATGAAAAAATTATCCCTATATTTTATAGCCGGATTGATAGCGCTCGCAGCTGTGACAGTATATAGCTGTAAGAAAATAAATGGCATTAATAACAATACTGTTATTGAAACTCCATTTAGCCTCTACTATTCGGACACCTCTGGTACACTCTTCGTAACTACAAACGGAAAGGATCATAGTGTTGTGTTTTCACCCGACGGCAAACCCTGCCGCTCGCTGGTCACATCGGCAGAGAATATTTTATGGGCTAAAGACTCTCTTTACTACAGCACCAACAACGGAATGAATTTCAACCACAGCTATGATTCCCTTTACTGGAAATCAGACACCAGCGCGGTACATAACTTATCCGTTTACCTGAATCAGTCAATGATGATCAACATACCATCCTGGGGCAATCGCGTATATGCATCAAGCCGCGCGGTTACCATGAATGATGGCACGGGTAATATACTTACCAACTATATGGGCCTTGTGTACAGCGATCATAACGGTGCTCTTGGTACCTGGATTTTTGAAAACACTTATGATACCGCGAGCTCAGATGCAGGAGCGGTAGGAATACTTCCTGTATATATGTACAGTTTTACTCAGCTTAAGAACGGCTATCTGTGTGGCGCCGCATTTGAAACACCGGGGGTTATGACCAGCACAAGGCGCTATGTGAGGAATTTCTACAAGACTGCAAAGGACCAGATATGGGAAGAAGTAACTGCTAATCCTGATGGCGTTAATTCTCTTCCCCATACCAATACGTCGGGCACTCCGCTGCCGCCGCATAATTCCAACCCTTCCACTGCTTTCTTTACGCTCGGTCACTACAACAACAGGCTCATTGCCATAGATAACATGGGCTTTAACGGCGCATGGTATAGTGATGATTTTGGAGCGAATTGGGCACAGTTCAACGGCCTTCCAATCGGCAGACCCCTCCACTGTATTTCCGCACCTTTTGAAGAAGTTTGCCTGATAGGCACTGACTCTGCAGGACTCTATATTTATAACGTCAACACAGGACTGTGGCAGCAAAACAACAACGGGCTGGATAAGAACCTCATCGTTCGCAACATAGCATTCAAAGAGAACATCTTTAAGAATGGCACTGTGGCTAAGTACATATTCCTGGCTACTAACAGGGGTATCTTCCAGAGCACAGATGGCGGCAACAACTGGCTGTTAACCATTCCTGGTAACTACGTTTCTGTTTACTAGTCTTCTTAAATGATTTGAATTTACCCGGTCATCAGGCACCCGTGCCGGTGGTTTGCTTTAATTCGTTGTACAGCATTTTAATGAGGCCGTCTGCAAGGCCTATCTTAGGCACATATATCTCATCTGCCAGTGCCCAGCGCATTATAGAAATATACACCTGCAACGCAGGCACGATCACGTCTGCACGGTCTTCCCTGAACTGGTACAGATGCTTGCGCTCATCCAGCGTGGTATAGCTGAGTTCTTTGTAGTAATCTTTCAGCAGGTCCAGCGTAAGCGGTCGCCCCTCCTTTCTCTTCGACATCGAAAATATCTTATTGATATTGCCACCCGTACCTATCGCCTCCAGCGGCTGGTAGTCGCGGGCATAGGTCTTTATATACCATTTCATATGCTCCCATTGCTCGTCCGTCACTTTATTGTGCAGCAGGCGTATAGTGCCTATGTTGAATGACTCTTTGAAAATGGTATGGTTCTGCGAGTAGAGGGTGATCTCCGTACTACCCCCGCCCACATCTATGTATAAGTATGACTTATTGTCGCTGAGCTTTTCGGCAATGTGTGTTTCGTAGATGATGTTAGCCTCTTCCTGTCCGGTGATGATATCTATTTTCAACCCGGTTTCCGAGAGTATCTCCTTGAGTATCTCGGGGCCGTTGGTGGCATCGCGCATGGCCGATGTGGCACATGCTTTAAATGCCTCGACATTGTAGATGTTCATCAAAAGCTTATAGGCTTTCAATGTTTCAATAAGCTTCTTTTTCTTCTCTTCAGTCACGGCCCCTTTGTCGAACACATCAAACCCTAACCGTAGCGGAATGCGCAGCAGGCATAGCTTTGTAAAATCTACCGTGCCATCCTTATACACAGACGCCTCAGATACCAACAGCCTCGCGGCGTTGGATCCAATATCAATAGCCGCAAGTATCACTTTTTGTAACTTTTAGAATGTAAGTATTTGTAGATGGCCTCCTGTGAACGCACTTCCGGCGCATGCTCCTTCCGCTCCACATAATTATTGCTTTGTTCGTTATCTAATATACGACCTTTCACATTCTCCGCAAGCTGGATATTCAAAATATCTATCAGCTCCTGCTGAATATCTTTGTCATATATAGGACAGGCCGCTTCTATCCGGTGATCCAGGTTCCGGATCATCCAGTCGGCGGAAGAAATGAACACAGCCGGCTCCTTGCCATTTCCAAATACGAATACCCGCGCATGCTCCAGGTAGTCATCTACAATGCTTATTGCATTCAGCCGGCCCTTAAAGGCTGCCTGTTCTGTATATGCGCAGCAGATACCCCTGATCACCATTTGTATATTCACCCCTGCTTTTGCCGCAGCATAGAGCTTTTCTATCAGCACGGTATCCACCAGGCTGTTGAGCTTGATGATCGCATAAGCCGGTTTCTTTGCCCTGGCAAGCCTTATTTGCTTGTCCAGTTGCGAGAGCATCGACTTGCGCATATTTATAGGGGATATGGGCAGCGTTTTGCAGTTCTTAAGATTTGCCAGTTTCTTTATTGGTGCTTCCAGGAAATCAAATATCCGGTTCACATCAGCAAGTATGTTCCTGTTGGTGGTGAGCAGGCAGTGATCTCCATAAAATCCCGCTGTGTTTTCATTAAGATTGCCGGTAGATACAAAACCATACTGCCTGGTCCGGTTGAACTCCCTCTTTTTTATCACGCATATTTTAGCATGCACTTTCATATTGTGTATGCCCAGCACCACCTTTACCCCTTCTTCCTCCAGCTGTTCCTTCCACCTCATATTGGCTTCTTCGTCAAAACGGGCCCGCAACTCCAGCACAACGGTCACTTCCTTCCCGTTTCTTACCGCGTTCACTAGTGCATTGATGATCTTTGAATTCTTGGCCACCCTGTAGCAGGTGATACGTATACTCTGCACAAACGGATCGATAGCCGCTTCACGAAGCAGATCAATAATAGAATCAAATGAGTGATACGGCATATGCAGCATTACATCCCTCTTTTCTATTACATCCATTATCCGGCAGGGCTGCTTCAGCAGCGGGTGTACAAACGGCTGCTTACGTGGCTTAATATCATCGAAGATAGAAGCAGGGAAATCAATAAAATCCTTGAAATTATGTATCCTTCCTCCCGGTATGAGGTTGTCCTTCTTAGTCAGTCCCAGCCTTCGCGTCAGGTAATTGAGCAACTGCGGCTCTATGTGCCGGTCAAACACAAATCGTGTTGCACGGCCGCGTTTGCGGTTCTTCAGCCCCTTCTCCAGCTCGTCCAGAATGTTTGTATTTACGTCATTATCTATTTCCAGTTCAGCATCCCTGGTCACTTTGATGATGTAACCAAGAAAACGATTGAAGCCGAATGGTGCAAATAAGCTCGGCAGGTTGAACCTGATGATGTCCTCCAGAAGCACTATATCCGTCTGTCCGTTGTCAGATGGCAGTATCACAAAACGCGGGAGCACCTTTGTAGGTATTTCTATAAGGGCATATCGCTGCACCATAGATGCCTTGGTATTGCCCAGCACACAGGCCAGGTATATAGACTTGTCGCGCAGCAGGGGTATATGCGGTATCGTCTCTATCATCAGCGGGATGATCTGGGTACGCACCTTGTCCTCGAAGAACTTAGCTACAAACTCCTTCTGTATTTTCGATAATTGCTTTTCGTTCTTAATGAAGATGTGCTTCCTTTCCAGCTCCGTGATAATATCCGAATAGGTACGGTCAAACTCTTCCTGCTGGGTAATAACGGTCTGCTGTATCTTTCTCAGTATCTTATCCGGATTGGCTTCGAGATGCATTTTTGCCGCCTTACCCAGCAATACCATTTTGTTGAGCGCGGCTACACGCACCCGGAAAAACTCATCAAGATTATTGGAAAAAATGCCGAGAAAACGCAGCCGGTCCTGGATATGATTCCTCGGGTCGTTGGCTTCCTGCAATACACGGGCATTAAATGCCAGCCAGCTGATATCTCTTATTATAGTTTGTTTGGTCGTCTTCGGCATGATTCAAAATCGGTAATTACAATCGCACTGACAGTCAGAATGATAACTCC
>CAINOM010000542.1 GCA_903851455.1 uncultured Bacteroidota bacterium
GCTTGTTGCTTGGTTGCTTTGTTTGTTGGTTGAATTGGTTGGTTGGACTGGTTGGTTGCAGCAACGAGAAGCGCAATGGAGGAGCCAAGGCTTTTTTGTTCCATACCTTCAAGAGAGCTGATCAGTTTATCGGTTACTTCATCTGTATTCTGGAGCAGGTTATAGGTACCATGGCCGGCGCTGGCTATGGACCTGAGCTCATCTTCATTAAGCTTGCTGACAACCGGGTTGCCGTTTTCGTCCAGCTTCACAGATTTTGTATCCGGGTCATAAAGAGTAGCACCCTGTGGAGAGCCGATACCAACGGTATGCACTACTACACCGGCATCGGCGGCTTCGCGCGTTTTCGCTATAGCCTGGTCGTCATGGTCCTCGCCGTCGGTAATAACAATGAGTGATTTGTACTTCTGTTCGTTCTGGGTAAACGTCTTCATCGCCATATCAATTGCATCTCCAATTACTGTGCCTTGCGCAGGGACCATATCCGGAGATACATTTTGCAACAGCATTTTGACAGAAGTATAATCGACGGTGAGCGGCACCTGGAGATAAGACCTGCCGGCAAAAATGATAAGCGCCACACGGTCATTGTGCATTTTGTCGGTCATGCGCATGATGAGCTGCTTGGCGCGTGTGAGCCTGTCTGGTTGAATATCTTTTGCAAGCATGCTCTTACTTACGTCCAGTGCAATGATCACATCCACTCCTTTACGTTCTGCTTTCTCACTTTTGTCGCCCGTGCGCAGGTTGGCCCAGCCGATGATAATAGTAGCGAGTGCAATGGTCATGAGGATGAACCGGAACGTATTGCGGCCGGGAATATATCCCTGGACCTGACTGCTGACCAGTTTTTCGTCGCCTAGTTTCTGGAGTCTTCTCTTCCTCCAGTACAATACCCCCATGTATAAGAGTACCAGCAGTGGTACGACTGCAAGAGTATATAAAAAGCTTATGTGCTGAAATTGGATCATACGGTTATACTCGCAAATTTAATCGGATAGTCGATTAATAGGACAATGGAAAGATATGATTTTAATTTTCTTTAACATCGTCTGAACCATGATCTGCATGATTGACGGATTTTCATGATGCTTTTAGGCGGGATTTGCGGCGAACACAGGGCAGGCGCTTACAGCTTCTGGAACTTCATTAGTTGCGTATCATTTTCGCCTCTTAGCGCCAGGTAGTAAAGGCCGGCGGGCAATTGGCTGATTACAATCATCGTGTAAGCAGAATGAAGTTCCTGAGAAATTACCGCCTGCCCGAGGATATTCGTTATGGTTGCGCTGTCGTAGTGACCGTTATCTGTTTTTATATTTATTTTGTCGGTAGCGGGGTTAGGGTAAACTATGGCGTTGCTGCCACGTAGTATTGTGGGGGTGCTTGCGGTAGTAGATACTTTGCGTATGCGGTTATTGAATTCATCAGCTATATACATGTTGCCTGCGGCATCGGGTGCAGTTGCAGCAGGGAAATAGAGCCCAGCCGACAACGCACTTGCGCCGTCGCCGCCATCGCCCGCGGCGCCGGTACCTGCAAAGGTATTTATCGTCCCCGAGGCATCGACGATCCTGATCTTATGGTTATTCTGGTCTGCGATGTACATGATTCCGGAAGCATCGATAAAAAGGTTGTTCGGGTTGTATAGTTCAGCGGCGGTTGCCGGGCCTCCGTCGCCCAAGGGGCCGGCGCTGCCATTTCCCGCCACTGTCGAAATTGTTCCCGTAGTATCTACCATCCTGATCCGGTGGTTATCATTGTCGGCTATATATACATTGCCGTTCAGGTCAACTGCCACGCCCGTCGGGAAACTCAGTTTGGCAGAATCGGCCGGGGTTCCGTCGCCGCTGTAGCCAGCCGTTCCGTTGCCGGCGATCGTTTTAATAATGCCTGTGGCTTTTGTAACTTTCCGGATGCGGTTGTTCTGGGCGTCTGCTATATAGATATTTCCGGCGGCATCAACGGCAACCCCTGCGGGTAAATATAGCCGGGCATTTGTGGCCGGGCCACCGTCTCCGGAGAAAGATGCAGCCCCAGTACCGGCTACTCCTGTTCTGCTGCCGGTGCCTACATTTATTTTCCAGACTTTGTTGGCTAATTGGTCTGCAATGTAAAGAAACCCTTCTGTGTCGAAACATAGTCCTGCAGGACCGGAAAATGAGCCAACCGGCAGAGTAGTTATTATGCCACCCGTGTCTATCTGCCTTATGCGGCCGTTGCCCTTATCTGAAATAAATACCCTCCCGATGCTGTCCAGCGCTATGCCCATTGGTAAATTGAATTCGCATAACGTGGCCGGACCCCCATCTCCGGCATAACCGGCTGTTCCATTACCGGCAAGGGTGGTTATGATGCCGCCTGTTTGTGCCTGGCTATCAGGGATAAAAGATATCAAGCAGAGCGCGCTTGCCAGGATTGAATAAAGGAATTTCATGCGAGTGGAATTAATGAATTACGAGCATTTGTTTTGTTGATCTGAAGTTTCCACTTGTGATGGTATATTCGTAAAACCCTGCATAGAGATGCCGTTTGAATACATACTCGTGCTCTCCTTTTCCCTGCGGGCCCAGGTCTGCAGAAAATGCAATTCCTCCCATGAGGCCGTGAATGTCGAGCCTCACGTTTTCGGATGAGGTGGGCAAGTTGTACCTGATCGTGGTAAATTCATTAAAAGGATTAGGGTAATTGTAGATACCTGTCGATTCACTTTGCGCCTGTTGAAGCCCGGTGATGTTACGTGTATCCAGCTTATAAATGGTGTTGCCGGACGCGTACATTAAAGTGTCGCCGAACCTGCGGAAGCGATTGATCGCAAATCCCGGCAAATAGTGGCCATTGTAGTTGTTATAATCAGGTGTAAGTACCCCAAATCCATAATCCGGATTCCATGAATTACCACCTTCGGTGGTTTTATAAGTGGGATTGATGTTGTCTCCTCCTATCCATCCTACACTGTCATTGATGAATCCAAGGCCTTCTTCATCATATCCATTAATAAAAGGATGCTCGGTCCAAGTTAAGCCCCGGTCATTTGTTTTTAAGAAAACAGTGCTGTTTGCGCCGGTCGTGTCCTGGTAGAGCTGAATGCTCAGGTACCCTATGTTGCCGCCCGGGAATGAAAACTTCCAGCCACCTTCATTCTGTGTCCTCGTTGAGTGGTATACCTGCGCCCATGTGGCGCCTCCATCGGTTGTATATAGTACCGCTGGTTTTGTGTCAAGACCCTGTCCGGTCAGGAAGCCGGTATCTTTATTAAAAAAGTAGCCGTCTACGAGTCCGTATGTGTAAGCGGTCATGTCTTTAAAAGTCCAGGTAGCGCCTTTATTTGTAGTTTTCAGGTATCCGGCAGGCGCGTAGTATCTGCCATAAGCGTAGACCACCGAATCATTTACTACCGATATCCCGCAAATGCCGGCGGGATGCGGATTAGGCAGATTTGCGCGGTGCCATGTGATACCTCCATCGGTAGTTTCATTAAGAACAGCCGTGTCGGAAGGTATGGTAGGTTCCAGGTTTCCGATCCAGCCGGTTAGTGAATCTGCGAAACCAACAGAGCGAAAAAAAGATACACAACTATCTTTAAGCAATTGCCATGTATTGCCGCCATCCTGTGTTCGGAATATTCGCCCGCGCTGTGGTGGCGATATGTAATTGTAGTTCGGATTTGCTGCCCAGCCCAATTGTGGGGTCAGGAAAAAGAAATCATCGAAACGGTAGCTTTGAGGCGCATTAGGAAGGGCCTGCCAATTGTATTGTGCGATGCTGCAAAATGGAAAAAAAAGCAAAACCAGGAGGGTATATTTTAGCTTCATAAAGTGGCGTGTGTTTTGGGGTACCAATATTATAGACGTAAAAATATAAGGAAATCTTGGGTCGCAATAAAATATTTGGAGAAAAAAGGCTGTTACGGCCATTTTGAAATATTCAGATGTTGTAGTGCGACGTCTTACTTATCTGTGATCTTTATCTTTTTTGGCTTCGGCTTTTTCTCCACATCTTCCACGCCGATAAGTAGTGCCCATGCCTCGAGGCCAGGTACACGCTCGCATACCAGCTTGGCAATGCCTGCGAGGGGTATGAACAGGAACATGCCCGGTACACCCCATACAAATTCGCCGATTATAACGGCAATAATGGTGATAAAAGGGTTCATTTTCACACGCCCGCCAACGATGCGCGGGAATAAAACATTAGAGTCGAGCAGGTGAACAATAAATAGCCCAATGCCGGCTTCCAGTGCCAAGCCGCCGGAACTGTTGGCAAAAGTGACCAGCATAGTGATAACAATGGAGGTGTAGATACCAAGGTAAGGAATGATATTGAGCACAGCAGCCATAACACCTAATAGCAGGGCATAGGGAATACCCATGATGAGGAACATGGTGCAATTGACAATGCTAATGAGTGCCATCTCGATTACCAGGCCTAGGACATAGGCATTGATCATGCTTTTTGTTTCCAGGATCACCTCATTCACTTTGGGCCTGTGCTGCGGCGCGAAAAGGTACAGCACGAACTTCATGAGCAGTCTGCGGTGGAAGAGCATGAAGAAGGTAAAGATGAGAATGAAAATAGTGAGTAGTAAAAAACTCGTAAGCGAAAGGAAAACATTGCTGATAGAATGCCCGATGGTGCCCATAATGCCGTTGATGGAATTATTGATGTAGTCGGTCTGCTGGCGGTTGTTTATGTGCAGCTTGTAAGAAAGCCAGTGTTGCATACTGGCGAACATGGCATCAAATCTTTTTCGTAGCTGTGGAAAGTCGCTGGAGAAATTAATGATCTGCAGCGCCATGAAATAGACGAAACTTACCATTGCCGTCACAAACAATGTCACAGACAGCATTGCAGAGCCGCCCCGGCC
>CAINOM010000543.1 GCA_903851455.1 uncultured Bacteroidota bacterium
AAACAGGCAACCCAGATAGCTGGCAAATAAAGGGCGCTGTTTAATTTCATTTTCTTCACCTTTGCAAATTATAATAAACAAAGGATAATAGTATGCCCACTAAGCTTTCGGTAAACATAAACAAGATAGCCACGCTTCGCAATAGTCGCGGCGGCAATAATCCTGATGTGGTAAAGGCTGCGATAGACTGCCAGCATTTTGGCGCAGACGGTATAACAGTGCACCCGCGGCCGGATGAGCGCCACATCAGGTACAACGATGTGCGCGAGATAAGCAAGATCATCACCACCGAGTTTAATATAGAAGGCAACCCCACGGAAGACAAATTTGTAGAGCTGGTGCTGGAAGTGAAACCAGCACAGGTAACATTGGTTCCGGATAGCCCTGGTCAACTGACATCTAATCACGGATGGGATACGATAAAGGAGAAAGAGTACCTGCAGAACATCATAGGTGTATTTAAGAAGGCTGGTATTCGTGTCTCCATTTTCATAGATCCTGTGGAGCGCATGGCCAGCGCCGCTGCCGATACCGGTGCCGACCGCGTAGAACTCTATACCGAGGATTACGCTAAAAACTACCGGAAAGATAAAGATGCCGCAATAGCTGCTTATATAAAGGCCGCAACAATAGCCGCACAGGCCGGCTTGGGCCTCAATGCCGGTCACGACCTGGACCGTGAGAATCTTCGTTTCTTCAAACAGTCCATTCCCAACTTGCTTGAAGTTTCCATCGGCCATGCGCTGATATCGGATGCGCTTTATTACGGGCTGGAAAATGTCATACAGCTGTACAAAAGGGAAGTGGCAGATTAAAATAATTCATAACTTTATGTAAACAGATGTGGTTATGAATAAGAAACACATACTTTTTCTTTTATTCCTCTCGCTGCTGGCAGCAAAGGGTAGCGCGCAGCGTTCTCTCGGAGTTTCTACTGGCAATTTCGACAGGATAAACAGCATGTACCTGAACCCCGCCAACCTTGTGGACAGCGGACAAATGTTTTGCGTCAACTTGTTTTCATTTAATGTTCGTGTGGATAATAACCTGGGCACTGCCGGCATAGGGAGTATCACAAAGGGAACAAGTAACAGCAACAGCAAGGACACCAACAACAAGTCAACAGCTGTTTTCACTAATTCCGGCAGAAAAAACTTCAGTATGATATTGCCCGAGCTGACCATACATGGCCCGGGAATCGCTGTAAGTATTACCAGCAAGCACAGCATAGCCCTCACTACTGGTGTCAGGATCATGAACCAATTCAACAATTTCGACCAGTCGCTGTATAATACCATTACGAACACGGCAAATGTTTCAAGCCAGAACTACAGTTTCACGAATCAGAAGTTTAACTGGACGGCCCATATGTGGAATGAGATAGGGCTTTCTTATGCCGGTAAATTCATAGATGATGGAAAGAATATGCTGCAGGCGGGCGTCACCATACGCCGTCTCGGTGGCATAGGTTATGTCAGCCTTAAAGGAAACAATTTGGATGTCGACTATTATTCAGGCCCGGATTCCTTTTATGCCCGGCATTCGGATCTTGAATTTGCCAGCAACGTTATTACCGATAGCACCGCGGTCTTTAACGGTATCAATGCATCAAACCTGTTCAGCCGGTTTTTTGGCGCTACGGCCGGTCTGGGTGTTGGCGGTGATATAGGTGTGGTTTACAAACGCCGTTTGGGTCAGGATATCGGCGATGGCGATGCGCCGCACGACCTGGTCTTTTCTGCAGCGGTCACAGATATCGGGGCGATAACCTATAAAAAGAACTCAAGTGATATTATTAATATTAAAGGTAACGGCTCGCTTACCGGCAATGGCTTGTCTAATAACACCAGTGACGCCACCGCTTTCCAGAATTATATGAAACAGCAGGGCTTCACTATCGACACGTCCTCAGCTGCCGC
>CAINOM010000544.1 GCA_903851455.1 uncultured Bacteroidota bacterium
GAAGCCATCCAGCGGTGCATCAAATTCTTTCGATGCTGCCATCTTTGGCGACATACACAGGTAGTTATCCCATGTAGCCCTTGTTATCGGATCTGGCATTTCAAGCAGCCATGGGTTGTTGCTCCATACACCACCTGTACCTATTCCTATCTTTTGGTATACCACCAGCTCTATTCCGCCGGGGCCTTTTTTACCTGTTATTTTAGAGATCGCGTCGTTCGTATTACCAGCGTACTTAGCACCACCATTGGCCATTTCACCGGCTGGCTCTACGATACCATCCTGCAATGCCTTGTCAAAAGCGTCCTGGCTGCCGAGTTTCTTCATCCAGTATTCTTTCCAGAAGTCTGCATAGCTTTGTGTAGATCCGGCCCATGTCATCAGGGAGTCCTGCAGGGAGCGGGTCTTGAACAAAGGTGCGATACCCGGCTGCATCAGGCTAAAGTAGCCCGGCTTTGGCTCGGCATCACCCCAGCTTTCAAGGAAGTTATGGTCTGGTACTACGAATTTGCATTTCTGAGCGGTCTCGTCAAGACGATCAGCAAAAGAAACAGTTACCGGCACCTTAGCAAGCGCTGCAGTAAATTTCTTGCTGTCGAAATAATCATACACAGGGTTCACTCCGTGCATCAGCACTGAGCCTACTGTACCGGCTTCCATAGCAGCTATCATGTCTGCCATGTCCTTGTCCAGGCCCTGCTTGTAATTGCTGGTCACGTTCCAGTTCACCGTAACACCATTGGCGCCGATGCTGTCGTTGATCGCATTTATTACGGTCTGGATGTTTACGTCATTGCTGCTGCCTACCACCAGGCCGCCACCTTTTTTCAGGTCGGCTGCTGCCTTGGTCACCATCTCGTTCAGCGTAGGACTGCTCAGTGATGGCTGTGCACCATTGGCCACTGCATTATACAGCGCCACAGCTACCATACCCATTTCAGATGGTTTGCACGTAGCACGATGATCGGCCGCACCACCGGTAATGGTGTGTACAGCTTCTATCTGGTAGTGTTTGGAAAGCTTTATGTTCTTCGCGCTTATCTTACGGCCTTTGGAATACGCCTTTGAATATTCTATCGGGGCGATCCATGTACCGAGGAAATCTGCGCCTATACTTACTATTGTGTTTGCCTTATCGAAATGATAAGAAGGCAGTGTGCGCTTGCCGTAGCATGCTTCGTTTGCGAGCAGCATACCAGAATAAGAGTATGCATCATAAACGATGTGCTTGATGTTTGGATATTTAGCAGTAAACTGCCCGATAATTTCTTTTGTTGTAGGGCTCAGCAGCGATGCAGTAACCAGGTACCCTGGCTTGCCGGCAAGACCTTCTTTCACTACGCGGTCTATTGCATCAAACATAGCCTCCGCGCCATCGGCGTGCGGATGACGGATACGAGCCTTATCATACAGGTTCAGCACAGAAGCCTGTACCCGGGCAGATGTACCACCCCTGGTAATGGAAGACATTTCATTGCCTTCTATTTTTATCGGGCGGCCATCTCTTGTTTTGATAACGATGGGGCAGTAATCGCCACCATCAACGAATGTAGATGCGTAATAGTTGGGAACACCCGGAACAATATCCTCTGGCTTAATAGCATAAGGAATCGCCTTGCGCACAGGCATTTCGCAGCTTGCTACCAGTGTAGCAGCAAGTGTGCTGAAACCTAAGAACTTCAAAAAGTCGCGGCGGGGGGTAGTAGCATTGAACATGCTATCGCTCAGATCAAACGGCAACTCTTCTTTAAACTCATCACCCGCTACCTCTATGTTAGCGTTGATCTTAGTGAGTTCTTCCGGGCCCGACCAATATTGTTTTTGACTCATAATACAAATTAATAGTCTAAAGTCTTTAGTAGAAAGTCGAAAGCTTGCGCTTCCTGTGATTCTAAATTTTTGTTTTATTTACTCTTCAATCCTATTTCCCAAGATACTGAAATACCAATTCCGGATTAGTAATGGCACTTCTGGCATTCTGTACCACCCATTTCAGCTTCTGTTACGCCGGTACGTTTGCCTTCCTTGATCTCTTTATGATATGTTTCGAAAATATCGTAGTACTTATTGTTGGTGAACTGCACCTCTGTCTGGCGGTGGCAGTTGATACACCAGCCCATTGACAATGGGGCGAACTGATAAACCTCATCCATTTCCTGGATATCACCGTGACAACGCTGGCACTGTACCTGGCCTACTTTTACGTGCTGTGAGTGGTTGAAGTAAACGTGGTCTGGCAGGTTGTGTATCTTAACCCACTGTATCGGCGTAGCAAGAATATTGCCTGCAGCATCGCGGTTGTAATCTTTCTTCACCGGATCCCAGCCAGCATAGCGGTAAAGCGCCTGGATCTGTTCTGTACCATTGATGTTCTTTCCTTCTGCAGTAACCAACGGATGCTCGCCTTCTCCACTGTATGTATTTATCTGCTTGTGGCAGTTCATACAAATATTAGTGGAAGGTATCATCGCCTGGCGGCTCTTTTCAGCGCCTGCGTGGCAATAAAGACAATTGATCTGGTTGATGCCGGCATGAACTTTGTGTGAGTAGAATATCGGTTGCAGTGGCTGGTAGTTCTGCTGACGTCCCTCGTTCACAGCGCCATTCACTAACCAGTAACCTGCCATGATAAATATTACGATCGCTACAACTGCTATTACTAATTTGCTCCTGTATAATGGTATTTCTTTTTCGGTTGGTATGCCTTCTTTTTCATTAGCCACACGCTTCAGGCCCTGGTTTGCACGCCACAGGATAATAACCAATACTAACAGGGAAAGAGTGATAACCGTGTAAAGCCAGCCATTCGTTTCACCAGCGCCGCTTGTATTGCCGCCGGGAGTCGGTGTCGGAGTAGTAGCAACAGGCGCTTTGTATTCATCCACATACTTCAGGATCGCATCGATATCAGCGGTTTAAAGCTGAGGGAACGCGGTCATCGCCGTCTTGTTGAATTTGGTATAGATGTCATTCGCGGTTTTATCGCCGCTGGCAATGACTTTCGCGGAGTTATGCACCCAATCATAGCCCCATTCCTTACTAGGGAACGATTTGTCAATATTCTGCAGCGCAGGGCCTGTCGCATCCTTCAAAGGATTGTGGCACGATGCACAGTTTGACATAAAGAGAGCCTTCCCGTCGGGATCTGCGAACGCAGAAACTTGGCATGACAACAAAACGATAACTAAAGCGAAAATGCCGCGGGAGCATAGTCTATACAGTGGCTTAAATGATTCTGGCACAGGAATAAATTTGAAAATTAACTTTCCTTTATATAAAAGCGTGGGCAAAACTACAACACAATCCCGAAAATTTGTAACATTTACCAAAAAAAATTCTTCAATACTGGCGCGGGTTTCAGCCCTTTTTTTGTTATAAATTTATTTGTAATGTCATTTTTGTGTCAGGGGAAAAAAGTAAAAAAAATATAATTTTCCCTTTCAAAAAATCTATTACGGACATTGACAAAATAACTTCTTAATAGGGTAGCATTTATCTTGTCAGCA
>CAINOM010000545.1 GCA_903851455.1 uncultured Bacteroidota bacterium
CGCTCAAAACTCCTGCGCCCTATGCAAAACATAGATACAAGCTGGTCTACCGTTATCCGCTCCTTATAATTGCTCTCTATATACTCCTGTGCCTTCCTGATATCATTATCTTCATGTTCCTTCTGCCCCTTGAACATAATAAACTCCGACTGGCTGTTCCGGTCCATCTCCAGCACAAAATACTTGGAAGCCACTATTGCCATATCACGACCCACAAATTTCTCTACCAGGTATAGGAACAGGTTCCAGTAAGATGTCGCGCCACCGCTGGTATAGATCCCCTGCTCTTCAGTTATGATTTTCTCATCGGTAAGACACACCTCCGGGAACATGTTCCGGAAAGTGTTGGCGTGCATCCAGTGCGTGGAGCAATGTTTGCCATCAAGCAATCCTGTATATGCAAGCAGGAAAGCGCCCGAGCATAAACTCATCACCTCGGCGCCATTTTCATATTGTCCAACGATCCATGGCACAAGTACTTTATTCGCCTCAAGCGTCTTTTTAAAATCACCGCCTATCGCCGGTACGATCACAAGGTCTGTCTGTTTCACATCTGCCAATAAGGCATCCACATGCACCGAGAAAGACCCGTTGTGCAATTTCACTTCTTTGGATATTCCCACCAGCTTCACGTCAAAATAACGCAACCTGCCGCTGCTCTCAAGGAAATCATTGACAGCTGTGAACATTCCCCGCGGATCATCAATGCTGGCCAATACCGCATCTGCAGGCACAAGTATCGAAACATGCTTCATAAAATAAAGATAGGATAAAAACTGCCGGATTTTACCCCATTTCCGTCGGCATGCACCCTTTTGGTTTCATTTCGCGGCGGTAAGTTTGTTTTATCAAAACCAACCAAATTTTACCAACTAAACAATATACAAAATGAAAAAACTAAAGCTACAGGGCAGATGCCTGTCGACGGCTACATCAGCGGCCCGAACGGTGAAATGGACTGGATGACTATAATTGGGATACATCTTTACAGCAATAGGTCACCAGGCTTACAGCGTCCATGAACACCACACTGCCCGGCAGAATAATGGCGGGCGGGCGCCGGATAAACACAATAATGATTTTGTACCTTCAATCAAACTAAAGCAAACGGAAAATGGCACTGATTATACTGGTTGTAGTAACGGTCCTGATCGCAATTCCTTTTATAATGGCGATCTTCACAAAGGACGAATACACGGTAGAACGGGCTGTGGCGATCAATAAGCCAAAACAGGATGTGTTCAACTACATCCGGCTCCTCAAAAATCAAAGCAACTACAGCAAGTGGGTAATGATGGATCCAAATGCTATAATGGAATACAAAGGAACAGATGGCACTGTGGGCTTCTCTTCTGCATGGGATAGTGAAAACAAACAAGTGGGGAAAGGAGAACAAACCATAACAAAAATAACCGAAGGTGACAGAATAGATCTCGCAGTTCACTTCATCAGGCCTTTCGAAGGCTACAGCACCGCTTACCTGTCTGTCGAATCGCTGTCTCCTGCCCAGACCAAAGTGAAATGGGGATTCAATGGCAAGATGGCCTATTTCATGCGCGTGATGCATATCATCATGAACATGAAAAAAATGATCGGAAAAGATTTGCAAACAGGCCTGGATAATCTAAAAGGCGTTTTAGAAAAGCAATAACAGAATGATTGAAGTATTCAAAACAAATGTTGAGGCACCGCACGAAGCAACAAAATTGCTGGATGTGTTGTCACATCACATACCTCATTGCAACGCCTCCTTCGACCTTGAGGACTGTGATCGTATACTAAGGGTCGAAGGAACAACAATACCGCCAGGCACAATAATTGAAATATTGGACACCAACGGCTATCAATGCCTCCTGCTGGATTGAAGAGCTCCTGGGCAATAAAGCGCTAACGATAGAGATCTTACGCCACGAAGATCCGGGAAAATTTTGGCAACCGAAAGGTTGCATATATATTTGCAACCAAAAGGTTTCCTGTTTTTATGAGAAGAGATGTTTTCCAGGCCATAGCGGATCCTACGAGAAGAGAGATATTGAACCGGCTGTCACATCAGTCTCTGAATGTGAACGCAGTGGCAGAGAACTTTGATATGAGCCGTGCCGCTATTTACAAGCACATGAAGATACTCATTGAGTGCGGCCTCATAAACATGAAGCAGCAAGGCAGGGAACGGTACTGTGAGGCCCGGCTGGAAAAACTCAACGAGGTTTCCGAATGGGTAGAACAGTACCGCCAGGTATGGGAATCCCGGTTCACCGCCCTGGATGAATACCTTGCTGCGGCAAAATCCAAATCGAAATCCAAAAAGACTAAAACAAAATGACACGCTGAAATATATTTCTTAACCGATCAAAAAATCAATTATGAAAAAGACAAAAATTATCTATTGGATAGTCACTATTCTGTTTGCAGCATTTATGCTGTTCTCATCCATCCCCGACATCATGTCCACCACTGACGCGATCGCCTTTATGAAGGTTCAGCTCGGGTATCCTGCCTACATCATCCCTTTTATCGGGGTGGCAAAAGCTTTGGGTGTCATAGCTATTCTTATTCCGGGGTACCCAAGAATAAAGGAGTGGGCTTATGCCGGGTTAGTCTACGACCTGGTTGGTGCTATGTATTCTGTAAAGATGGCCGCACCGGGATTTGGATGGACGTTTATGTTCTTGCCTCTTTGTTTTGCCGCTGCTTCTTATATACTGTACCGGAAAATTACACCAGGTCCTTTGAGTGCACGATAGTGGCACGCACATCTCCTGCATTTTACAGTGGTACTTATGCCTATGCGGCATGCCCTGACAACAAAATGACACACAACCTCCATAAAAATCAGTGTTGCGCCGGGAATACCAGAATAATAGCGTCTGAAAAACATAACAAAGCGGGCTGTCCCTGGTGAGACAGCCCGCTTGCAATGGTCTTTTTCAGACTAACTTATTTCTCTATCACGAAGTGGAACACTTTGTGCTCGGTTGCTGTATGCATATCCAGCATATACATACCGTTCGCCAGTGTGCTGTTCAGTGATATTGTTTCGCTGATCTTCCCGCCTGGAGCTGTAACCTTGTTATTGTAGATGACCTGGCCCAGTACGTCTGTCACTTCCAGCGTCACTTCAACATCCTGTGTTGTACCCATGATACCCTTAACAGTGAACGCACCGTTGTTCGGGTTAGGAACAACTCTTACATCCATTGGTATAGCGCTAACAACAACCGGGGTAACACTGGTAGAAACTTCACCGTTATTGTTGGTAACTGTATGCATGATGTTTGCAGCGCCCGGAGCAATACCAGTAACCACACCACCATCTACAGTAACCACGTCCGTATTGCTGCTGCTCCATATACCATTTCCGTCTTCGTCAAGGCTCACCGCAACACCTACGTTCACCGCGATCATTCCACCAACAGTGGCACCCTCATGATCATGCGGTGCAGGAGTGTGAACAGTGATAGACTTGGTAGCGAGCGCCGTACAAGTTCCGCCCGCATAAGAGAGCGCATAAGAGATCGTTATTGTACCTGCGGCACCAACACCTGTTACATCACCAGTAGCGTCAACGCTGCCCAGTGCCGGGTTGCTGCTGCTCCATACACCACCACCGGTAGCATCAGAAAGCAGTATGGTAAGACCATGACCTACACTTGTCGCTCCAAGTATAGGAGTAACAGTCACCAGTGAATTTACAGTAACAGTCGCAGTTGTGATACAACCGTCAGCCGCCGTATAAGTAACGGTAGCATTGCCCGGAGACACACCATACACACGGCCCGAAGGACTAACCGTAGCAGTACCAACCGGACTGATCGTCCATGACGTACCCGCTGTTGCATCAGAAAGGAAGGTCACCGATCCTGCACCACACACCGCCAGATTACCCAATATTGAGGTTGGCAGTGTCTTTACAGTAACAGGGTACGTTTTGTAACAACCTGTCGCTAGTGTATAAGTAACGGTATTAGCTCCGTCGGTCATACCGGTAACAGTAGTCACGGTAGTTCCTGTTGTTACAGAAACACCCGAAGTGCTCGTCCATGTACCGCCCGATGTGAAATCACTCATCGTAACTGATGAACCGTTACATACCGATGTTGCACCACCAATACCCGAAGGCAATGGATTAACAGTTACTACAACTGATGTAGGCACACCGGCTATCGTGTAAGAGATAGTAGCAGTACCGGTAACAACTCCTGTTACAATACCAGATGTACCAACAGTTGCTA
>CAINOM010000546.1 GCA_903851455.1 uncultured Bacteroidota bacterium
ATGCTACAGCTGGCGGAACATGGAGCATTTCTCTTGCGGGCGGAATAGCTTCGATAGGCAGCGCCAGCGGAATTGTGACAGCGATAGGCGCAGGTACTACGCTGGTTACTTACACGCTCTCAACCGGGTGCATTGCGACAGTCACGGAAAATATACTGGCCACGCCTTTTGCAATTACAGGGACCATGACGGTGTGTACCAGCCTTACAACAGCATTGAGTGATGCATTGGCGGGAGGGTCATGGAGCAGCACTTATGCCTCAGTGGCTACGATCGGCGGTACTACGGGAATAGTGTCCGGAATTTCTGCCGGTACCAGCATCATCAGTTATGCGCTTGGTTCAGGTTGTTTTGCTACTGCTGTTGTTACCGTAAATCCGCTACCTTCGGCAATTTCGGGTCCATCGGTTATTTGTACCGGGGTCAGTTATAGTTTGACTGATCCGACATCGGGTGGACACTGGAGCTCAGGAGCTGCGGGTACAGCGAGTGTTAATTCTGTTACGGGTTTGCTGGCTGGCATAAGCACAGGGACTACGATCATTACCTATACGTTGCCGACAAGCTGTATTGCAACAATGGGGGTTACCGTCAACCCATCGCCAGTAGCTATTACCGGAACAATGCATGTGTGTGCAGGGTTCGGTACAACATTGACTGATGGCTCTGCAGGAGGAACATGGAGCAGCAGTAATACTGCAATTGCGGTCGTGGGTTCGGTCACCGGGGCGGTAAGCGGTGTGTCCGCCGGTGTTGCAGTGATCACGTATACGCTGCCATCCGGTTGTATAGCTATTGCAAATTATACTGTTAATCCGTTGCCATCTGTAATAGCCGGCAACAGGAGCATTTGTCTCACGTCCACATCCGCATTCAACGATACGTTAACGGGTGGCACATGGACCATAGCTCCAGTAGCTGTAGCAACAATAGGTGCATCCTCTGGTATTGCAACCGGTGTGTCGCTGGGTACTGCGGTTATCACCTACAGTTTACCGACGGGTTGCACCACCTCAGCGATCGTTACTGTTAATCCATACCCGGTCGCAATAGTTGGCGCATCGCTGCTCTGCCAGGGTCATTCTATCACGTTAAGTGATGCTTCGTCTGGCGGTACATGGAGCAGCAGCAATCTGGCGATAGCAACTGTAGGCACGACCACCGGCGTGGTAACAGGCGTTTCGGGCGGCTCAGCTAAGATCACTTATACGATGTCTACCGGCTGCTTTGTTATGAAATCAGTCACAGTTAATCCGCTTTATCCTATCTCAGGTACTACAGGATTGTGCGAGGGATCGGCCTATGTATTCAGTGATCTTGCGCCAGGCGGCACATGGAGCAGCGGTACAACTACTGTTGTGAGCATCGGGTCCGGAACTGGGCACGCCACCGCTATTGCTTCCGGTATAACGCTTATTTCTTATTCGCTGCCCAGCGGCTGCAGTACATCGGTGATCGTGACTGTGAATGTGTTACCTGCCGCGTTTGATGTAGCCGGCGGGGGAAGCTATTGTGCGGGCGGGACTGGCCTCGATATTGAACTCAATGGTTCAGAGAGTGGTGTGAACTACTTTCTTTATAACGGTACTTCTCTTGTTACTACACAACCCGGTACAGGAGCAGCGCTTTTTTACGGACCATACACTGCCGTGGGCACTTATACTGTGTTCGCGATCAACAGTACCACTGGCTGTACCCAGAATATGACGGATTCGGCAGTTATCATTATTACACCTATATCCGCGCCATCGGTCACGGTAACTACCACGATAGGAGATACGGTTTGTGAGGGCGCGAGTGCTACATTTAAGGCCTTATCGCTTTTTGGGGGCAGTTCACCAACGTATCATTGGTATGTAAATGGTTTCAGCGCGGTTACTACTGGGCCAGACAGTGAGTATACTTATGCACCACTGAATGGCGATGTGGTATCTGTGACCATGACCAGTTCGTCGCCATGCGTAATGCCGTCGGGCGCCACGGCTTCTTTTACAGTAACAACCACGCCTGATCTCACGCCTTCTGTGAGTATTTCCATCAGCCCGGGAGATTCTGTGTGTGCCACATTCTCCGCCACCATCATTCCTGATCCCGTGAACGGCGGCACACTGCCAACGTATAGGTGGGTGAAGAATGGTATCAGTGCAGGGTGGGGAAGTACATATACTTATGTTCCTTCAAACGGGGACAATATTTTCTGCGTTATCCACAGCAATTACAATTGTCTTGTTGTTGATACTGCATACAGCACGAATAATATAAATATTACCGTTGTTCCATTGCTTACCCCCGCAGTAACCGTAACTGCTCATCCGGGAGTGACGCTAACGCCCGGACAAACCGACACACTCGTCGCTACAGTTAGCAGCGGGGGAGCGGGCCTTACTTATCAATGGATGATAAATGGATCAGCAGTTCCGGGCGCTACAACAGATACATTTATCAGCAGCAGTTTTGCAAATGATGATACCGTGACCTGTGTTACGTCTGGTGGCAGCTATTGCGGAGTGGTTTCGGGCACAGGAAAAGTAATTATTCTTGTAAACGACCTGGCAATACAGCAGACATCAGGTGGTGCTGGAAACTTCCGCCTTATTCCTAATCCTAATAATGGAACCTTCTCTGTTTTGGGGAATGGAATGGTTACGGGTGCCTGGTACACCATTGAAATAACCGACATGCTTGGGCAGATCGTGTATAAAAGACATGTACATGCCGCGAACGCCGATATCGATGAGCAGGTAGCATTAGGCAATTCTGTTGCAAATGGCATGTACCTGCTTCATCTTTCTTCTGACGACAGTTCCGGAGCAAACGGAACAGTAAATGCGATCTTCCATTTCGTAGTAGGTAAGTGACCGGTGCGCATTACCAGTGCGCATTTTACACAGTAAATGTTATTGATTTGTAAACCAGCGTTAATAACAGGTGTAACCCATACACTTTTTAAAAAAAAGTTGGGGTGTACCTGTGATATACTGACGTTAATTGAGTATTTTTCGCCATTATTTCATAAACTATATTGATATGAGATCAGGATTTTTTTACCTATTACCGGCGGATAACAAACATAAGGTTAATAAGTTCCGACTGTCGGGAATGCTTCTTTTGGTGTTTGTGTTGCTGTTTGGCAGTGGAACAAGTGCGTATGCGACGGCGCCGTTTTTCGTGAATGGTTCTACGCAGTATCTGACTGTGTGTGCCGGTGATACGGTGAACATAGATTACCTCCTTACGGTGACTGATCCGGATGCAGCGCAAACAGAAACATGGTCTGTGTCTTCAAATCCATTTAATGGTGCAGTTATGGGTTTGCCTACCTCTCAGCCATCCGGTATAGCTGTTAGCCCTACCGGTGTATTGTATGTTGCGGACACCGGTGCCGGGATCACCAATGATTTTATCATGATAGCTGTAAGTGACGGTGGTGACCCTGTAAACGTGACTATTTTGGTGACGGTTACACAGCGTCCGTCGATCACACTAGGCCCTAACCCGGCTGTATGTGCAGGCGATACTGCCGTTTTACTGACTTATACAGGACTGGCGAATGTTGGTCCGGACACTTTTACCGTTACCGAGGCCGGTGTGACTTCATGGACCGTGCCTCCGGGCGTAGACAGCGTGCACTTTGATGTGCAGGGCGCCCGCGGCGGAAGGCAGAATGCAACTCCCCCTCCATATTTTCCCGGCCTTGGCGGCCGTGTTCAGGGTACGCTTATGGTAAGCCCGGGTCAGTCATTAGACCTTTACGTAGGTGGTGTTGGCGCCGATGGCTCCGCTGGCGGAGCGGCTGGCGGCTTTAATGGCGGCGGCGCAAGCTCGTTTTATGTTTATGGAAGCGGCGGCGGCGGCGGCGGCGCGTCAGATATAATGAGTGCAGGTACACCGTTGGTAGTTGCCGGCGGTGGCGGCGGTGATGGCTGGGATTCAACGGGTACACGTGCCGGTGGCAGCGGCGGCGGACTTACAGGCGGCAATAGTGCGATCAATGGCGGCGGTTCTGCCTCTGATTATGCAGCAGGCGGTTCGCAGATAGCCGGCGGTGCAGGCGCTACTTATCCTGGCTGGCCTGCAGGTATGGATGGCTCGCAATACCAGGGCGGTGATGGCAGCAACCTGGGTATTTCCGGTGGCGGCGGTGGCGGCTACTACGGTGGCGGCGGCGGCGTATGGACTGGCGGCGGTGGCGGCTCTTCTTATACCGACCCTACCTTGGTTACATCGTTTACACATACAAGTGGCTACGATACCAGCAATGGCAACATCACCCTGACTTATGTAATACCCGGCACCTACACTATTGTATGGAGCGATGCGGCACATACTGCGGGATTTGCAGATATTGCTTCTACTCCTTTACCCGCATCGCCATTCAAGCTGACTGTTCCTGCGGGAGCACCACCTGCGGTATATACCGTTACACTCACAGTGAGCTCAACCGTATGTATGAGCGCAGTAAATGCTTTTAGCGTAACCGTCAATGCAATACCAAGCGTAAACGTGGTTCCTAGCCAAATTTTGTGTAACGGGGATTCTACAATAGATATAGGTTTCCTTGGTGGTCCGGGTGCACCAACTTATAACTGGGTGAACAACAATCCGGCTATCGGTCTTGATGTAATAGGAACCGGTCACATCGCTAAGTTTTTGCCGATCAACCCCTTCCCGTACAGCGACACCGCCATTATTACTGTAACGCCAACTGAAAATGGCTGTATCGGTGTTTCTCAGAGTTTTTATATTATCGATAATCCAATTCCTGTTCTAAACAGTACACTTACTCCGCCGGCTATTTGCGACAGCACGTTGTTTAGCTATACGCCCACGAGCGCTACAGTAGGTACTGCATACGCCTGGAGCCGTGCTACTACAGCAGGTATAACCAATACGGGGACAAGCGGTGGTGGAGATATCAGCGAAACGTTGAATAATAACACGAACGCGGCCGTACCAGTTGTGTACGAGTACATCCTGAATTATAAAGGTTGCATGGATACACAGAACGTTACCGTAAATGTATATCCTCATCCAATATTGACCAGCACACAAACGCCCGCACCAATATGCAGCGGGACAACATTCGATTACACACCTCAGTCTAATGTCGAGTCAACTGGCTTTGCATGGAGCAGGGAATCAATACCTGGTATCAGCAATGCTACTGCGAGTGGTGCAGGAAATCCTGATGAGACACTTACGGATACAACAGCCTCGCCTGTTGTAGTTGATTACGTATATACGCTCACGTACACTGGTAGTACCTGTAGCTATACACAGGATGTGATGGTAACGGTAAATCCGACACCAATGTTGAATACGCCGCTTATCGCAGGTGCAAACTGTACGAATGATACATTTAATTATTTACCGGGAAGTAATACCGTGGGTACTGCATTCACCTGGACGCGTGATACAACAACCGGGCTGACGAATAGCCCTGCTAGCGATAGCGGCATTATTCATGAACTACTGGTAAATCAGGGATATGATCCGGTGATCGTTATTTACACCTATTCGCTTACTGCTAACGGCTGTACGAACAGGCAGAATGTAATGGATACAGTGAAGCCTACACCAATACTGAGCAGCACGCTAACGCCTGACTCCATATGTAACAATACGCTCTTTACTTATGTTGCTGCGAGTCTTACTGCCGGTACCACATTCGCATGGGTACGTGATACCGCAATTGGCATTACCAACTCGCCTGATTCTGCGGCAACTGCTATAGTGAATGAAATACTCATCAATGGCACAACCGGTATTGTTCCGGTGATCTACAAGTTCACACTTACGGCAGAAGGTTGTTCCAACACTCAGAATGTGACGGTTAAAGTAAACCCGACCCCGGTGCTGAACAATAACCCATCGGTGGCTACCATATGTGATAATACATTCTTCGATTATACTCCGGCCAGCTCAACCAGCGGATCGACATATACGTGGACACGTGTTTATGTGCCCGGCGTCACCAACCTGACTACCACAAGCACCGGCACAACAGGAATAATACACGACTCACTCAATAACACCACTTATGTAAATGTGGATGTTACCTATTCTTACGTAATAACTGCCAATGGCTGTACCAATACAGAAGATGTGGTACTTACCGTGCATCCTAAGCCGATGCTGAATACGGATACGACCGCAACTATCTGCAGCGGCTCGTCATTTAATTATTATCCGGATAGCTATACACCTACAACAACTTATACGTGGAGTAATACCAGTGTAGGTGGCGTTTCACCAACCGGGGTTAACGGTTCGGGCAATATCAATGCCACACTTACAAGCACTTTGACTTCTACAGCGCAGGTGGTTTATGTGTACACATTAACGGCATATGGCTGTACCAATACGGAGGATGTAACGGTAACAGTTAACC
>CAINOM010000547.1 GCA_903851455.1 uncultured Bacteroidota bacterium
AAAAGCGACCATTTCATTTACAATGAAAATATTAATGCTGCCTACATAAACGCCAGCAAGGACTGGAAAAAATACAGCGCTCAATTCGGGCTGCGTGGAGAACAAACCATAGTAGATGGGAAAGAGATTACTACCGGTCAGTCTTTTGAAAAAAATTATATCCGCCTGTTCCCCAGCCTCGCGGTGCAGAACCACATCGATGCCAATAATGATCTTGGTGTTACGCTGAGCAGGCGCATCGAGCGTCCGGGTTACGAGGACCTGAACCCTTATAAATTTTTTGTAGATCCAAGCACGTACAAAGTCGGTAATCCCTATCTCAACCCGGCATTGACTTATTCGGGCGAGCTATCGCATGTGTACAAGCAGCGCCTGGTTACTACCCTCAGTTACAGTGTTACAAGTGACGTGATCACAGAAGTAATAAAGCCCAGCACTACACAGGAGCATGTAACCATTCAAACAAAGGACAATCTTGCTACCATGCGTTACTTTGGCGTCAGCGGCTCATACACCATCCCTATTTTCAAGTGGTGGACCAACATCACCAATGCCAACGCCTATTACGCACAATACCAGGGCAACCTCGCAAACACCAACCTCAACGCGGGCAAACCCACCTTCGACATCAACACCAGCAACAAGTTTACGATGCCCAAAGACTGGTCAGCAGAGCTGGGCGTTTTCTACCAGGCATCGCAGGTCTACGGTTTTCTGAATCTTACCCCCATTTCCATGTTCAACGTGGGTATACAGAAAAACCTGCTCGACAAACGACTCACAATACGCCTTAACGCGAATGATATTTTCTGGCATGGCAATGAGAGCGGATCCTCTTTCTATACCAACTACACCGAATATTTTACAGCCCGCCACGATACCCGGCAGGCGAGTATATCCCTTACTTATCGTTTTGGTAAAAAGACAGTAGCGCCGGTGCACAAGCACAGCGGTGGCGCTGAAGAGGAGAAGAAGAGAGCCGGTGACCAGGGTGGTGTATAAGTTGCTTTTCCCGCCTCCATATATTAGCAAATGAAGCTGTATCTGTTACAGCAAGCCCCCCGGACAATTTTGTGTGATCCAGTTCGGGGGGGTATTTTCATAAACAAAAAATGTCCCGTGAAGGGACATCTTTCTCAAAGTACTATGGATTGATTAAGCTTTTGGCTTAGCTGGCTCGCTCTTAGACTGGTTGCCTGTGCTCTTTGAAGTTTCTTTTTCTTTAGAACCATCTTTCTTGCAGCAAGCCTTGTGGCATTTTTCGCCTTTTTTGCAGCAAGCTTTTTCCTGTGCAAATGCACCGCCTGTGATCATCAACGCGGCAGCTACTAATAAAGTGAGTTTTTTCATTGTTTTGCGATTTTAGGCGGTAAAGATAAAGAATAATTGCAAAATATGAACTGACATTGGCGAAATCAGGGAGAACAGGCTGATTTTAACCTTTTGTTTCCCAGCCGTTTATTGCCCCATGAAATTAGTAATGGGCCAATAACGTCACCCCGCCCTTCACCACATCACCTATTTTTACATCCACTTTAGTGCCCAGAGGAAGATAAACGTCCACACGTGAGCCGAAACGGATAAAGCCAAATTCGTCATTTTGTTTTACCATATCGCCTTCCTTTACATAGAAGCATATACGGCGGGCCATAGCCCCTGCTATCTGGCGCAGCAGTATTTCTCCATGGTCATTGCCGATCACCAGCGTGGTGCGCTCATTTTCCGTCGATGATTTGGGGTGCCAGGCCACCAGGTATTTGCCTGGATGGTACTTCATATAGTTGATCTCGCCGCTCACTGGGTTGCGGTTCACGTGTACGTTTATTGGCGACATGAATATAGACACCTGCAGGCGCTTGTCTTTAAAGTATTCTGTTTCAAAGGTTTCTTCTATTACCACCACTTTACCGTCTGCAGGGCAAATTATCTTGTCTTCGCCGTGAACCATATCCCGAAGCGGGATGCGGAAGAAAGCCACCACCCAGAACCACACCAGGAACAACAGGAAAGTAATAAGTGCCGTAAGCCAAAAAAAGGATGGCGGAATAAAATGGCTCGCTGTCCAACCGAGGGCGATCCACAATACGGTGGCAATAATAATGTACTTGTATCCTTCGCGGTGAATTCTCATTACAAAAAAATTGAACCGCTAAGGTAAGCCGAAAAAATGAAGTGGCTAGTGGATTGATATACAGGCGGCCGCTCGATATTTGTCCTCAGACAAAGCGGAAAACCAACCGTAGCAAAAAATAATAGCAAACGAACTGGATAACGCACATCAGCAGATTCTTTTTCCATGACGCCGTCAAAAACACACCAAAGAATATGCCGACCATAAAGCCAATGATATGCGCCAGGTACGCAACCTGCATACCGCCTTCGGGTGGGTGCAGATAATCTATAAAAAGACCTTTCAGGTTGATCAGGCAAAACGTAAATCCGGCAACGCCTATCGGCACCGGTACAAAAGTCAGCAATACAGATATCCGCCACGGATTGATCAGCATCAGCGTGGCCAGTATGGTTGAAATAGCCCCCGATGCACCCAGGCTGGGCTGGTTATGCGCATAATACAATACGCTCAGAAACATGCTTAGGGCGCCGCCTGCGATAAAAATGAAAAAAAGCCTTACCGAACCCACCATTTTCTCAAGCCCGCTTCCGAAAAAGAACAGGAACAGCATATTGCCCAGCAGGTGAAATTTGTTGGCATGCAT
>CAINOM010000548.1 GCA_903851455.1 uncultured Bacteroidota bacterium
GGCACCTGCTGCGCCCTGAGGTAGAACGACAGGCCATTTACCAGCGTGCCGCTGTAATTGCCGCAGCCCGGGTGCACTACCATGCCTGCTGGCTTATTAATGATCATCAGGGCATCATCCTCATACACTATATTCAGCGGCAGATCTTCCGGTATTACTTCCTGGCTTTCCGGCTTGCGCGTCTCAAATACGATGATCGTATCATTCGGCCGCACCCGGTAGTTCGATTTTACCACCTGATCATTAACAAGAATAAACCCGTCTTCTATAGCCTGCTGCACCTTATTGCGGGTAGCGCCCTCCAGTTTGTTCATTACGAACTTATCGATACGCAGTGGTTCCTGCCGATTGGTCGTAACAATGCGGAGGCGCTCCACGGGGGCAGCGTCAGCTTCATTTACCTCTTCTTCCGGGTCCTCATCATCCCATACATCTTCTATATCCTGCTCATTGGCCATGGCGCAAAGATAACCTCTATCTGATGGAATTGAGCTCTTTGGAAAATCTGGCAGGGAGATTTCCTTGTATTTATCCCCGGGCATAGGCGTGAATGCGGGCCTTTTGTCACTTACTAATGATCCTCAGTTCCACCCTCCGGCTCAGCGGTTCATTCTCGCGCCCGGTCTCTTCATCCCTTATGGGGTTAATGTTGCCGAGGCCAATAGCCGCTTTCAGGCGCTCTTTGGCGATGCCGTTCTTAAAAAGGTAGTCGGCCACTCCCTGTGCTCGTTTTTGCGACAGGGTGCCCTCGTCATAGGGTTCATCCCGGCCATCATTAAAGCCAAGGCAGCATACATGCCCCTCCAACTGGAAGATGATCGTACTATTCTTCTTAAGAAATTTGACCAGCATATCCAGTCGGGGAATAGACTCTGGCGTCATCCTCAGTGAGCCGCGATAAAAGTCCACATCCTTTATCGGAAGGGCATCGTTAACTTCCAGCTTTTCAAGATCAAACTGGAACCGTTGCTCATCGGAGGTGTCTTTCCGGGCATCAAAAATAATGTCCACCTTTCTGTCGTCAGAATAACCTTTCCTGCCAGTGACGTTGGCCCGGTTTATCTTTCCCTTGCCTACGCAGCGGGTAATGTCATTCTTGTTGTAGCCCGAAACGACGAGGTAGTCCTCTACATTTTTTGCCCTGGACTCTGAGAGTGTTTTATCATAGGCGTCAGTGCCCAGGTAGTCGGCATAGCCCATTATCGTTATCTTGGTTTCGTGCAGCAGGCGGTTGTCTTTGATGATGCTATCTATCATTTTCAGGCCGCGGTCATTCATCTGTGTTTTGTCCAGTTCGAAGTAGATATGCATGGTATCATGCGACTGGCTGAGACCAGTAACGGAAACGCACAAATACAGTAAAAGAAGCATGCCTTTCATCTACTTAAAGATACGGTTTTTAGTTTTTTCGGATTATGAGGGGTTTGAACTGAGCGGCAACCGTCGTGCTGCCGGCCAATACCCGCTCTACCTTCAGCTGAAGACGTCAGTGGGAGTAGCGTTCAATACGTGTGCTTGCGTGACTATCCTCACATATACGGGAAGTTGCATCAATACCAGCGGCACCACTTATTACTTCTATGATCAGTTGGACTCGGCAGGGTTTGTATTTCCAACCAATGAGACACTGTGCCTATGGAGGCTGCTATTTCTTAAACCACTGCGCCATAAATTTCGGGTCGAGCTGGTAGTAGGCGTAGGTGCTTTTGTATTCCACATTGCCATTGTTCACCCAAATGATCGAAGGCACGCTGGGACCGGCGAGCTTCATAAAGTCATCGGTATGATGGAAGTAGAGATAGGGCACATTTTCTGCGTGCGTTTCGTCAAAGAATTTCTTCAGGAATGTTTCGGATCCGTCGAGTACCATGTAAATAGGGTAGTCGGGATGCTCGTGGTGAATGATCTGGAGCAGGTAGGCTGCCTTCTTGCAGTGCGGGCAGGTAAGGCTCATAAACGCTATTATGTGCTTCCCTTTCCGCAGGTCTATGGCCGGGCCAGGGGAGTAGCTGTATAGTGGGTCCAGGTTAATGGCAGTCGCGGTCTTTGGCGCTTCGGGATCTGTGCCTACGTACATGAAACGCAGCAGGAACGGCGTGCTGAGCGCGATGGCGGCTAGAAACATGCAGATATACTCCTGGAATTTGTAGGGCCTGACATCGTATATCTTCCAGAGCACCAGTGTTGCGGCTATCATAGCCAGGTTCTTCCATATGGCCTGTAGTGGTGTCATGGTCACTGAGTTGCCGAAGCAGCCGCAGTTGCCGCTGTTGCCCTGCTTCAGGATAACCACCAGCAGGTAAACGATGAACACCGTAAGGATGGCAATAACGGCCTTGTAGGTAAATGACTTCAGGTAGATATGAAACAGCAGGAACAAGCCAAGCAATACTTCAAGTCCGATCATCACCCGCGCCAGGATGCCGGTGAGCAGTATACTGCTGAAGCCGAGATCGAAGAACGTCCACTGGAAACTATCGAAGACATTGTCGTCTGAATAAACCGAAATGGGGAAGCCGCCGTGGCTGGTGTCCCAATGAAGGAAGACGCCCATTTTAGTGTAAGCGGAATAAAAGAAAACGGCAGACAACGCCAGCAGCAGTATTAAACCAATCGTCCGCTTAACGTAAAATGAAGTGCTTTTGCGGGGCGGTAATGATACCTCAGCGGGTGCAGGGTTTTCAGTCTGTAAAGCTTCGTCCATAACCTGAATATGGCTCAAAAATACCTCAATATCAGATGAGTGGTTGGTAAAATTTTATTAATAAATGTAGCAGTTCTCTACTGAGGTAATGTTATTGTTGGTATAAGTACCGGACTGGGCACTGCACTTACTGGTAGCGCCGCCCTTGTTGTCTTCGATCGTGTACTCGGTCGACGAGCTGTCTGGCAGGCCGGGTGTGCCGCTATACACGATGTTGCAGTGGCAGGTATACTTTTTATTACACGAGGTCATGGAAATGATTCCCGCAATTGCCAGGGTAAGTGTAATAGCTGCTGTGAATTTCATGTATCGCATACTTATTTGGGGTTGAAGTTAGTCATTGGAATTCAAATACCAAAGTCTGAACCTTGATTTTCGGGATTCAATGATTTTCGTAATTTTTATCGTTGAGACTATTTCTA
>CAINOM010000549.1 GCA_903851455.1 uncultured Bacteroidota bacterium
TCTACATATATAGTTGCCACAGAAACAGGTATATTACATAGTATGCGGCACAATTCACGGAATAAGACATTTATAGCGGCACCGCCTGACAATGCGTGCGCATGTAATGATTGCCCGCATATGAAATTGAATACACTGGATAAATTATACCTGTGTATGAAATACGAGCAACCGGAAATATTAATGGAGGAGGGTTTAAGGCTTGCAGCTAAGAAACCAATAGACAGAATGCTGGATTTAAGCAGGCAACTTGGGCTTGGTGGATAGCGCGGAGTTAACTAACATAAAACAAAAAAAGTCACCCATTGTGGGTTAAATTTTGGTAATATTGCATATTGTTTATAACTTGACTCTAAATTTCAAAAAAAAATTTTATGAAGCAGATTAACCTTTTCAGGAATTTATTTATCACAGCGCTTGTGGGCGTTGCCGGTGTTGCCGGTGCGCAGACGCATCCATTAGCATTTGGTAGTTACACACTCGGTGGCGGATCAACAGCAGCTAACTGGTATGCGAATTATGTGGGGCTTCGTTTCGAAGTAGTTTCACCATCTTTTGATGCAGGGGATAAAGCTTATAAGACCACTAATGATGGGTCAGGAGCTGCAGGCAACTGGGCTGGCGCTGTTACTACGCCTATAGTTAATGTTCCTGTGCAGATGCCACAGTCTGGTGACAGTGCGTGCAGTGTAGGTACAATGGACCACACGATTACTACCAGTATGACTGGTAAAATTGGCCTTGTGTATCGTGGTGCTTCTATTGATTTCGGCGATAAGGCGCTGGATTGCCAGAACGCAGGCGCAGTTGCATGTGTTATCATTAATAACCAGCCAGGTGGCCCTGTTGGTATGTCTGAGGCTTATCTCAGCGGTGCTCCACTCGGTTCTGTTACCATACCCGTCTTTATGATCTCTAAGACAGACGGCGACATCCTGGATTCTTTGTGGAATGCAGGAGTAGCAGCTAGAATAACGATTACTACATGGGGTCAGAACTACATGAGCGATCTTGGTTTTGTACCTAACGGTGCTGCAATGTGGCATGCAGACGCGATACCAGCTCACCAATTGCTTGCATCGGGCAACCCTGCACAGTATAACATGGTGGATGGTGCGTTCATTGCCAACTATGGTTCTCACGATATCACCGGTGTAAAGCTGAAGACTACTACAACCTTTACTCCAACCGGTGGAAGCGCAGGTGCAGGACATTCCAGCGAAGTGGATCTTGCTACTTTCCATGCCATTGACTCTATTTACGCTATGTTCTCCAACACTGAATATTCTCTCAGCGGTGGTGGAACCGGACGTTTTGATGTTAACTACCTGATCGAGTCGGATTCTGTTGACCAGTTCCCTGCAGATAACTCATTGACTGTTTCTTTTAATGTTACAGACAGCATTTTCTCAAAAGGTCGTTATGATTTTGTGAATAACCAACCTATCCGCACTGTTTATGAAGCTTTCGGTGGTGGTATCGAGTTTTTATGGGGACCAATGTACTATGTTGCAAATGGTGGTAGTGATTTATCAAGCGTTCAGCTGTCATTGGCTGTAAACAGCACTACTGCTTCTACTCCATTGCCTTCTGATGTTAATATATTTGTATTCAAATGGACTGATGGTGTTGGTGGAACTGCTGACAGCATCGTGGCAAATGGCGAGTTACAGCTCGTAGCATCAGGCACAAAACATGTGGATGGTGTAAATGATACTTCTGAAGCGCTTTTGTGGCAGCAGATATATACAGATACAAATGGTAACGATGCTGGTCCACAGTTGTCGCTTGATGCTAATTCATGGTACTATGTTGCCGTAGACGTTCCGGCTGCAAACTTCCTTGGTTGTGACGGTGTACAGGATCCTTATCCACGCGTATACGGTCGTTACCATGCAAGCAATGGCCTGCTTGATTACTCTGGAATTGAGTATCCAGGTTCTAAGGTGTCTTTCGACTCATTCGCAGCTTCTGGAAACGCACCTGTTCCAGCCTTCTCTTCTTATTATATCAATTCCGTAGACTCGTTTGTATACAGTAACATGAAGGGTCTTATTCCTGCAGTGTCTTTGATAACAATGATCCCAAGTAAAGTTGCTCCGGCACCTGCTAAGCCACTTGCTGAAGTTTCATTGTTCCCTAATCCCGCGCAGGATCAGCTTAATGTAACTGCTGCTTTCGGACAGAACGAAAAAACAGTTTCTTATGAGATCATCGATGGTCTTGCTCGTTTCGTAAGCAAGGATACCCACTACAATGTGCAGAACGATACCTATACTGTGAATACTTCTAAACTTGCTGCGGGTAATTACTACCTTGTAATCAACGCGGAAGGAAAAGCAATGACAAGGAAGTTTGTTGTAGTTAAATAATTTTAATATTAAATTTATAAAAAGGGCTGCCTCTCTGAGGTGGCCTTTTTTGTTTGTTGTAGAACGGGAAATCGTATGAACTTAACAGGCACAACTAACGTGGGTTAACTAGGTATAAGCGGATCCTCGTGTTGTAGTGTTTGAATGATCATTGTTGGTAGAACGAAATGTTTTGCGGGGGTCTGTGCAGTCATTTTTTTAGATGATGAGGCTCGTGGTTCTAAGGAGTATTTTTAGCTGCTCTTTGATTCTGTAATAAGCTATTGCCGTTCGATGAGGCCTCGGGTTCGCGTGCTTTGTTTTGATTTGGCAGGTGTTGCACCTTTTTGGCGTCGGATCTCGATGAGCCTGAAAAGCTTAACTGTGAATGGCTTCTGGTAAAAACAGCGATAAGAAGGCTTTTGACTGATCAACCTTGCAGTGGTTGATTGTTATATGCTGCCGTATCTTGACATTCGGCCGGTAAAATTACATTGCCTGAAAATGAACGTAGGTAAGAGGCTCAGCGTCGAAAAGGGATAATGGATCAAATGTAGGATGTTTGGCAACGGCTACAATTGCTGAATTGAAGTCGAGCAGCGAAGTCGAACCAGAGATCAAGTAAATACAGAGCCTTGGGAATAATTGTTATGGGAACTTGTAACCTATGCCGAGGTCTAGGCCAATGACCCTGGTCGTGTTTCCAGGAATAAAGTGGAACGACTGGCTAACCTGTATACGTGTATTCACTTCGAAAGTAACACCCTGTGTGAAGAGAATGCTGATATACTTTGTGTCGGCTGGGGTGTTGCAGCAATCCGGTCTTACATCACCTGATGCATAGCTAGGCTGGGTACCGTTATTGCAACAGATATTTCCCTGCAGGCCAGCGCCGCAGTAAGGGTGGAGTTTGTATTTCTCCGGCAGGAAATAGTATTGTATCGTTACAGGTACCGAGACATTATTTTGAGCGGGTACCTTAGCCGGGAAGAAGTTAAGTCCATTCTGGTTCAGCGGAGTATTGTAGCTAAAACCAGCCTCAGCTTTAAAGTGAGTGTTTAGAGATTTCCGCAGGACAAGCGCTTTATTGGTGCCGTAGTGCATCTTGCCTTGTTTGTTATGGAGGGCAGAAGAAGTGTTAAAGTATAGGTCCTTACCGGTTTGTATTCCCAGGGTGGCTGTCTTGTGATCAGGTTTCTTCTCGGCGCGCTTTATCTTGCTTTGTGCAAACACAGTAAACGATGCTATCGTTAGGTAAGATAGCAAGAGTGTGCAGAACAATATTTTGTTAGATAGACGCATCCTAACACAAAATAACGGAATATTTTATAGATTATTGTTAAAGTTCAGAAATATTTTCGTTCCACGTGGAACAAAAGGGGTGTATTGCTGTTTTGGTGATGCGAACTTGTTCCACGTGGAACACAAAGACTTTGGCTGGCATTTGGCAGCTCATATTGAGGAAGGGAGTGCCTACCGCTACAGCCATTGTTTGTTCCTTAGTTTCAGTACCTTTGCAGCTATGTTTCCTGAATATGATGTGATCGTTGTGGGTGCCGGGCATGCCGGCTGTGAGGCCGCTGCGGCTGCTGCCAATATGGGATCGAAGGTCTTGCTTGTTACTATGAACATGCAGACCATTGCCCAGATGAGCTGCAATCCGGCTATGGGTGGTATCGCCAAGGGTCAGATCGTGCGGGAGATAGACGCACTTGGAGGATACAGCGGTATCGTTAGCGACAAAAGCACCATTCAATTCCGGATGCTGAATAAGTCGAAGGGGCCAGGAATGTGGAGTCCAAGGAGCCAGAATGACCGAATGCTGTTCGCCACAACCTGGAGGGAGATGCTGGAACAGACTCCAAACGTAGATTTCTGGCAGGATATGGTAAAGGGCCTGATTGTTTCACGTGGAACAATTACCGGGGTAGTAACCGGGATGGGGCAGGAAATAATGGGAAAGTGCGTGGTTCTGACTAACGGAACATTCCTTAATGGGGTGATCCATATAGGGGAGAAGCAGTTTGGTGGTGGTAGGATAGGGGAGAAAGGCGCCACTGGCATTACCGAGCAGCTGGTGGAGATGGGATTTGAAAGCGCACGCCTGAAGACCGGCACCCCTCCGCGTATCGACGGACGTAGCCTCGACTATACCAAAATGGAAGTACAGGAAGGGGATGAAGAGGTTGTTGGTTTCTCTTATCTGCCTGTGGAAAAGATAAAGCCAAAGGACCAGCGTTGCTGCTGGGTTACCTACACCAGCCCCGAAGTACATGAAATATTACGGACTGGTTTCGAGCAATCGCCCATGTATCAGGGCCGCATTAAAGGAAGCGGACCAAGATATTGCCCCAGCATAGAAGATAAAATAAGCCGTTTTGCCGACCGTGACCGTCACCAGCTCTTCGTAGAACCAGAAGGATGGAACACGGTGGAGATATATGTGAATGGTTTCAGCACCTCCCTGCCTGAAGATGTGCAATATAAAGCGCTGAAAATGGTACCCGGCTTCGAGAATTGTAAGTTTTTCAGGCCTGGATATGCCATTGAATACGATTATTTTCCGCCGACACAGCTAAAATTCACACTGGAAACCAAGCTCATCAGGAATTTGTTCTTTGCCGGCCAGATAAACGGAACTACCGGATATGAAGAAGCCGCCTGCCAGGGATTGATGGCTGGCATAAATGCCGCCCGAAACGCCAAAGATCAGGAACCAGTAGTACTGCAAAGGAGCGATGCCTACATAGGAGTATTGATAGATGACCTTATTAATAAAGGAACTGACGAACCCTACCGCATGTTTACCAGTAGGGCCGAGTTCCGCACCTTGCTTCGGCAGGACAATGCCGACTTCCGGCTTACCCAGCTTGGCCACGACATCGGGCTCGCATCAGATGAGCGGTTGCGGTTGATGAAGGATAAAAAAGAAGAGGTAAACCGGGTAAAAACCATCCTCGCTGGCTTTTCTATAGACCAGGAAATGGCTGCTCAGCTATTACAGGATAATAATAACTCACCCTTGAACGAGAAAACACGTGCAATTAAGTTGCTTCTTCGTCCCGGAATAGGTATTAAAGATATGATCGCGGCTATTCCAACCCTTGGCGAAGCAATAGGAAATGCCGACCCGCTGGTGCTGGAGCAGGCTGAGATACAAGTGAAGTATGATGTCTACATAGAAAAAGAACAGGAACTTGTGACGAAAATGTCGGCATTGGAAGGTTTGATGATCCCCGAAACCTTTAATTATGAGAAGCTGACCTCCATGTCTACTGAGGCGCGGCAGAAACTTAACAAAATTAAACCCCGCACGCTTGGTCAGGCCAGCCGGATCAGTGGCGTGAATCCAAGCGATGTGCAGATATTGATGGTATATATGGGCAGGTGATGATCAGGATTTTCGGGATAGATTGATTTTCAGGAATTGCGAAAAACAAAAGTATAATGGCGCTTGCGTTAATTCTGGCGGTTTTTGTGGCACTTTATCTTACTGTATCGGTGATAACAATATTGAAAGTAAAACAAAGTATAGCATTCACTCCAAATGAAAAGCACCTTCAATATTTATTGATCCTGGCCATTCCCTTTTTATGGGCTTTCGTAGCTAACGGTCTGATGACGACAAACAAGGGTAGCCACGAAGCGGAAAAGGAAATTGAACCACCAACAACCCGTTTCTTTGAAGGGGAAGGTGGATTATGAAATAATTATCCAGATTACCTTATTATTCTCAAGTAAATCCAAAAATCAATTGAATCCCGGTTCAGAGATCCTCCACTACTGCAAATACCAGGAACGCTGCCACATGGAGGTGCGCAACAAGCTTTATGAACTGGGTTTCACTACACCAGAGGTAGAGCGCCAAATAGCAGGGCTCATAGAAACTGGTGTATTGAATGAAGAGCGTTTCGCCCGCGCCTTTGCCGGTGGCAAGTTCAGGATGAAGCAGTGGGGCCGCGAAAAGATCAAACAGCAACTAAAACTGCGCAAAATATCTGATTATTGCATAAAGAAGGCAATGACGGAGATACCCCCGGATGACTATGAAAACACATTAAATAAATTGGCATCTAAAAAAGTCGCGGAGATAAAAGGAGACCGGAGCATGTTGTCAAAAAAATCAAAGCTATATCGCTACCTGATGCAAAAAGGATACGAAAGAGATATAGTAATGGATGTAATAAAAATTTACCTCGAAACTTAGTAATTAATATTTTTTATACTTAACTTTGGTTAACTAACCGTTAGTAACATATGGTGCAACAAGTCACAGAGGGTGTAAGTGTTGTTGTTGAAACATCTTACCAGCCCGCACAATCGAACCCTTTGAATTACGAACATTTGTTCGCTTATCGTATCACTATCGAGAACCTGTCCAGCCATCCTGTAAAGCTCTTGAGCCGCCACTGGCACATATTAGACAGCAATGGTACTCATCGCGAAGTGGAAGGCGATGGCGTAGTGGGACAGCAGCCGGTAATACAGCCAGGAGACAGCTACCAATACACATCCGGTGTGAACCTGCACAGTGAAATAGGCAAGATGTATGGCACCTACATGATGGAAAATCTGGTGAACAAGAGGAAGATGACCGTTCATATTCCTGAGTTCCAGATGGTCGTGCCTGCAAAGATGAATTGATCTCCCACAAAGCTCACAAAACCCTGATATTTTTTAAGAACGCAATAGTAAAACTGCGCTCTTCTCCTCTTTTACTCAAGTCTATAAATGACACGGCATCCCA
>CAINOM010000550.1 GCA_903851455.1 uncultured Bacteroidota bacterium
CCAGCACGCCGCCGGAATCCGGAAGGCCGGTACCTGCATTGATCACATTCCCTTTTAGCTGCAACGAGTCGAAATAGGCGCCGGTGCTGAAGGTATAGGTGTAACCGGTGAAAGGATTCCCCTCATGGAGGTCCTTTATGGCCTTGCCGAAGGAGAGGCGGTACGTGGTATTGTCTTCCAGCAGTGTGTCCTGTATCTTAATGATCACATGCTTATTATTTGCCGTTACGACAGGCTGAATAGAAAGTATGGGCGACAATTCTACTTCTTTGGACGCATCGCTCACCGTGATATACTCGTCGAAATCCATTTCTATCCGCTTGATACGGGTATTCAGCAGGGAATCAGCCGGGTCAATGTAAATCAGTTTGGGCGGTATGGTATCTTTTTTACCACCTGTGGGCGCAGTGATATTAGCGCAACCAGCGCAGATACAGGCAATCACAAAGAAAAAAAGGCGGTGGACACAGATACTCATTTGCGCCCAAAAATAATCTGAAATAATGACAATACTTATCAGCATCACCCCCTCCGGCTTATTACATCGCAAACGCCGTTGATTTTAACTTAACTTTGCAACCGGCAGAGATCGCTGCCTTCGCGCCACAATATGTACCTCTCTATGCTTCTTTTGTTCAGTTTTCTATTCACACCGCAGCAAGCTGAGGTTCCACAAAGTATTTATGATTTTAAGGTAACGGCGCTCGATGGCAGCACAATAGACTTTTCGGCGTTCAAAGGGAAAAAGATAATGATTGTAAATACGGCATCTAAATGCGGGTTTACCCCCCAGTATGAAGCGCTGGAAAAGCTCTCAAAACAATATAAAGACAGACTTGTGATAGTGGGTTTCCCAGCCAATAACTTCCTTTTCCAGGAGCCGGGCTCTAACGAGAAAATTGCTGAGTTCTGTAAAGCGAACTATGGTGTGACATTCCCGGTGTCCGCCAAAATATCGGTTAAGGGGGCAAAAATGGCGCCGATATATCGCTGGCTTACCGAGAAAAAGTATAACGGGTATGAGGACAGCAAAGTGAAATGGAACTTCCAGAAGTACCTCATTGATGAAAAAGGGAACCTCGTAGCTGTGTTTTCACCGGCCACCACACCCGACAGCAAGGAAATTATTGCCGCAATAGAAAAATAATTTTTTACAAATTGGAAAGAAATCTCTTTAATTCCCCGGTCATCAAGGCTACTTTTCTTGCCTCATAATCGAAGCAAACCATGCCCGTTTTTGCATGCGCAATATCTGAATTTAGACCGTTTCTCAATGTATTTATTTGGTACAATAGATCAAAAGTGCGATCTGTAATCTCCTCAGCGTAAATGTGTACTGTGAGCACATCTCCATAAAACGACTCACCTTTGTACGCGATCATCACATCTGCCATGATCATGCTGTTACCTCCCGCATTCATCTCGCTGTAGTTTTTGCTCCTGAGCATCTGCATGCGCGCCTCATGGATCACGGACAGAACAGCGTCGTTGCCCACATGACCGCCGTAGTTTACGTCACCTATCCGGACAGGAATAGTAGCAGTATACAATGATTTCTCGTTAGGAAATTTTATCTTTACACGACCCATAATAGTTGGAGGAAAATTTTATGAAAATAATTTGCGTTGGGCGAAATTACGCAGAACACGCCAAAGAATTAAACAACGAGGTGCCCAAAGAACCGGTGATATTTATTAAGCCAAAAGCTGCTATGCTTTTACCGGAAAAACCATTGTATTACCCGGAATTCACAGATGATCTGCAATATGAATGCGAGGTGGTGGTTAAGATCTGTAAGAACGGAAAGCACATACAGGAAAAATTTGCGAATAAGTATTACGACCAGGTAACATTGGGCATCGACTTCACTGCCCGCGACCTTCAAAACAACTTAAAAAGTAAAGGCCTACCCTGGGAAATATCTAAAGGATTTGATGGCTCTGCCGCAGTAGGCACTTTCAGCCCCATTACCGGTGAAACGAATATGCGCAACCTCTCCTTCCAGCTGAAGCAAAACGGCGAAACGGTGCAGGACGGAAACAGCCGCGACATGATATTCAGTATAGACAGGGTTATTGCCTATGTATCTAAGTTCTTCACGATAAATATAGGCGATATGATATTTACAGGCACCCCTTCCGGAGTGGGCGCAGTAAATCCCGGCGACAAACTGGAAGGCATATTGCAGGGCAGTAAGGTGCTGGAGGTGGAAATACGGTAGCTTCTTCAAAGATATTAAACAACAAAACCCAAATTCCAAGCCTTTTATGGTTCTTGCAATTTGGGTTTTGTGTTTCCTGGGGACAACTCAGATCGACCCAACAGTCATCTTTAATGCGAAACCAAGGACACCTTCATCTGTTTCTCCACACTCCGTTTTATGACCTCTTTGCTGTGAAGGCACCAGAGGTAACAGATGTACCATCGGTGGCGGTGTATGAAAAGGTACCGGTAATAACGGTGGTCGAAATTGAAGTAATAACTACAGTGCCGGTTTGAGATCCTACAGAAAGAGAACCCGAGGCAACTGTATAGGCGGCAAAGCTGTTAGAAGTGCTAGATGGGGTGGTTAGCGTATAAGTGCCGGTAGAGCCTGTCCACCCGGCAAGTGAGAGGCTGAGTTCAGGAGGGCCACCTACTCCGCCAGACCCGACAGTAGAACCTGCTATTCCCATGATGCCGCCTACGAGGC
>CAINOM010000551.1 GCA_903851455.1 uncultured Bacteroidota bacterium
AAGATATTATCCTTAAAGTGGCAGGTATCCTTACTGTGAAAGGTGGTACCGGCGCTATCGTAGAATACTTTGGCGAAGGCGCAGACAGCCTGAGCTGCACGGGCAAGGGTACTATCTGCAACATGGGTGCAGAAATAGGCGCTACCTGCTCGATCTTCGGATACGATGAGAAAATGGGCGACTACCTGCGCGGCACCAACCGTGCTGATGTGGCACAACTGGCCAACGGTGTAATGAAAGACCTCCGCGCCGACCAGGAAGTATATGACAATCCGGAAGCATTCTTCGACCAACTGATAGAAATAAACCTCAACGACTTGGAGCCGCATGTAAACGGCCCATTCACTCCGGATCTTGCTACGCCGATCAGCCAGATGGCTGCTGCTCTGAAAGAGCATGGCTGGCCTGAAGAAATTGAAGTGGCGCTGATAGGCTCCTGCACCAACTCTTCTTATGAAGATATTTCGCGCTCGGCATTCATTGCCCGCGATGGCATGGCAAAAGGCCTGAAAGCAAAGAGTGAATTCACCATAACTCCGGGTTCTGAAATGGTGCGCTACACCATAGAGCGCGATGGCATGCTGGATACGTTTGATAAAATGGGCGGCATAGTGCTGGCCAACGCCTGCGGACCGTGCATCGGTCAGTGGGCGCGTCACGTAGACGATCCATCCAAGAAAAATACTATCGTAACATCCTTCAACAGGAACTTTGCAAAGCGCAATGACGGCCTGTCGTCTACCCACGCATTTGTGGCTTCTCCCGAAATAGTAACCGCCTTTGCGCTTGCTGGCAAACTGTCGTTCAACCCGCTTACAGATACTATAAAGAACGATAAAGGCGAAGATGTGAAGCTGGCTGAGCCTCAGGGCTATGAAATGCCGCCACTGGGCTTTGATGTGAAGGATGCCGGTTACCACGCTCCTGCAGCAGATGGCTCCAAAGTACAGGTGCTTGTAGATCCTAAGAGCGATCGCCTCCAGTTATTGGCGCCTTTCGATGCATGGGATGGCAAGGATCTTATGGGCCTTAAGCTGCTCATCAAGGCATTTGGTAAATGTACTACTGATCACATATCTATGGCTGGCCCATGGCTTAAGTACCGTGGCCACCTGGACAATATCTCCAACAACATGCTGATCGGCGCCATCAACGCTTTCAACATGGAGACAAACAAAGTAAAGAACCAGCTTTCCGGTGAGTATGGCGAAGTACCTGCCACTGCCCGTGCATACAAGGCGCACAACATAGGCAGCATAGTAGTAGGCGACGAGAACTATGGCGAGGGCAGCAGCCGCGAACACGCAGCTATGGAACCACGCCACCTCGGCGTTCGTGCGATACTCGTTAAGAGCTTTGCACGTATCCACGAAACCAACCTCAAGAAGCAGGGCATGCTGGCCATCACCTTTGCCGAAAAAACCGACTACGATAAGATACAGGAAGACGACAACATTGATATTATCGGCCTTACGAGCTTTACCCCCGGTGAGCAGCTGACACTGCTGCTGAACCACAAGGACGGCAGCAAGGAAGAAATAAAAGTAAACCATACTTACAACGAACAGCAGATAGAGTGGTTCCGTGCAGGTGGTGCGCTTAATGTCATCCGCAGTGAGTTTGCTGCAAAAGCAAAGGAAATGGCATAGGGGAAATTCCAAAAAATAAATTCCAAACTCCCAAGGTAACGAGACCCACTCTGAAAAGAGCGGGTCTCTGTTTTTTGCAGTATTTTGTTATCATTAAGTAAAATCGACCATAAATATTATGCCACAACTTGTTATAACGACAGACTTGGTTAAATTTGCAATATGCGCAGGCTTTACGACATCAAAGACTTTATCGAATGGAAGGCATTTGGCGTGTGCCAGGCCATAGGTGAGCGCATGGGTGTGGCTACTTCGCACATCAGGCTTTGGTTTATCTACATCTCATTCCTTACACTTGGCTCACCGCTTATTGTGTACATGGTGCTTGCCTTCTGGATGAACATGAAGCAATACATACTCCAGCGCAGGCGTAACCCGCTTAGATGGTTGTAATTCCTTAAAGGTTTTCTTACTTCTTTTTATAGATGTGCTCGAACGTTGCGTCCAGGTATTTGTGGGCTTCGTAGCGGTAATACAATGCCCTGTGCAATGCTAATGGATGAGCTGCTTTACGGGCAATAAATACTTCATGTTGCGAACTGTCATAATAGCTGTACAACGGCATTTTTTCAGGGTTCTTGCGGTTCAGCTCCTGCAGCGTTCCATCCTTCCGCACCAGGAACATCATATAGGTTTCAGGTAGATCGTCGTTATCCACCACTATCATGGTTGTTTTGTCGCCTGTCGCTTTAGATCTGTTTTCGAGCACATACCACTCACCCACATTCCGGTACATGATGCGTCTTGAGCCATCATCATACAGGTTCATACGGGTATATGTAAAAATACCTCCATCGCTGTTTGCTTTGAAATCCAGCTTCAGCTTGGTCAGTATCTGGTCGCTCTCGGAGCCTTCGGCATTGCATGTGTAGGTACCGCTGAGGGTGCTTGCCGTTGCAATTACATCAGGATCAGTAGACTGAGCCTTAACAGAAAGAAAACTAACAGACAATAATATTGTAGCCAGAAAAGATCTCATTACCATGGGTATACATTTCGCGTCTAAAAATACTCTTTTTTTTTGATTGCCCTATATTTAGCAGGCCGGGATATTGGTTTATTGTTTCTTCAGCATATGATCTTTTGCCGGTTTCATCTCTTTCAGCAGCGAGTCCAGTTGCTGCAGATCGCCATTTTTAACCCTCAGGTAGTAATATAACGGCTTGCCTGCCTTATCATCCAGTTCCACCACTGTCGCATTTTCGTCCTTGGCATCGCCACGCAATACCGTCCATTCACCTTCAACCATCGCCGATTTCTGGCTGTTCGGGCCGCGGGGAACTGCAACGAATGAATACTTGCCCATATCGCAATACCGGCAGTGATTCAGCGTCAGGAAGGTGGCATATACTACCCCGCCATCCGGTATATTGCCGCTAAAAGTATCCGTCAGTATAGAATCTGCGGCCGGCTTGGCAGCATGCGCGCCTTTTTTCTGCGCATCTGCTGTTTGAAAGGACATAAGTGCAATAAATAAAAACAATAGAATCTTATCCATAATGTAAAAATAGTCATTACAACAGCAAATACAATGATTTGTTAGAATGATGAAGATCAGTTCCCATGCCTTACTAAATCCATAACTTTGCACTTTCTCAATCAAAAAACAAAGGAAGGTACACCATGCCAGTGCTACACAACCGCGTAAACAATGAGGAACTGAAACAACTGATGCTGGCCGAAACTGAGCCGCGCACTACCGTTTCGTTCTACCAATTCTTCCCGGTAGCGGAC
>CAINOM010000552.1 GCA_903851455.1 uncultured Bacteroidota bacterium
AAAGCCAGTGCCAAGGTCGAGGCGTGTAATGGTATTATCACCTTCATTAGTTACAAACAGGTACCAGTTGCCATTGTCCCTTATCGCCGCCAGGTCACTTGGGAAGCTGAGGTTATAAGTGGCGCCATAATTTGCCATCAATGGTGTATTCGACACGTTGAAAGAAAAATCGAGGTGGATCAGTTCATTGGTGTTATGGTTTACGATATACCCATACCAGTTGTTGTTAGCATCCTGCTGTACGAAAATACCTTTCGGACCGTTGAGCACATTGGCGTAGTTACCGAAATTAACGATATCCGGAGCCGGATTGTTCAGGTGGTGGCCAAAATCAATACGGGCCAGTTGTGAAGTGGCTTTTGTAAAGCCGCCAGAAACAAAAATGAACCAGTTTTTAGAAAAAGTATCACGCAGGATAAAGAGCGATGTAGGATTGATCGGCAGGCCATTTGTCAGGTTGCCGAAGTTGGTAACGGTGGGGATATTATTCAGGCTGTTTCCGAAGTTAAGTCTAAGGAATTCTGTTGTCCGCGAGTTGGTAACAAAGCCGTAATAAGAGCCGCTGTCCTCAATAATGTCGATGTTTGATGGGATATGAAAGTCGTAGCTATTGCCAAGATTAGTGCCGATCGGAGGTACCCAGGTAGGGATCTCGTTAAGAGAGCCGGAGCAAAATCCCCAGTAGTAAGATGCCGCATTTAGTATGTTGCTCGTGAGCCTTACCGGTTGGTTTACACATACAGTATCTGGACCACTGAATAGGGCTTGGGCGTGGAGGTTATTCAATTGCGTTACTATTAATACCGCAACAAGAAGGAGGCATTTTTTCATAATCTGTAAAAGTATATCTTAATCTTCCGCTAATATAATGAATTAGTACAAAACTTTGGTAGCAAAGGTGTAAATTTATTTCCGCAAATCAAAAAAATCTATGCTACGAATGCAGGCGGTTACCTCTTTATTAATTAAAAGTTTAATAATTTTCTTTCTTGTTCTAAGCCAGTCTCCGGCCATTGCAAAGGAAGGAATGTGGATACCTGCTACATTAAAAGACCATGAAAAGGAAATGAAGTCTATGGGATTGCAAATTCCCATTGATCAGCTTTATAATGCAAGCGGCACAGGGCTCAATAACGCCATTGTCCTTTTTGGCAGAGGGTGTACGGGTGAAATCATCTCAGCCAGCGGACTTATACTTACTAATCATCATTGCGGCTACGGCAGTGCACAGGGACTGAGTACTGCAGAAAATGACTACTTCGCCAACGGGTTCTGGGCCCCGAATATGCAAGGTGAACTCCCCTGCAAAGGACTGACCGTCACTTTTATCCGCAGAATGGAAAACGTTTCGCAGCAAATATTGGAAGGTTTAAAAGACACGATGAGGGATTCTTTCCGCGATACTGTTATTTCTCTTCGCATCGCTGCGCTCGAAAAGGAGTTTCGCACCAAAACCGGCATGGATGCGTCCATAAAACCGTATTTCGATGGCAACCAGTATTGGGTGGCCATCACCGAAACTTACCGCGATATACGTCTTGTCGGCTTTCCGCCAAATGGCATCGGCGCTTTCGGCGGCGATGTGGAAAACTGGATATGGCCACGCCACACCGGCGATTTCAGCATTTTCAGGGTATATGCTGGCGGCGACAACCGACCAGCCGATTATGCAGGCTCTAACAAGCCATATAAAGCGGAAGAGTTTTTCAAAATAAACACCAGCGGCTACAAAGAGGGCGACTTTACCATGGTCTACGGCTTCCCGGGAACCACCAGGGAATACATTTCGTCATACGAACTTAGCCAGGTATACAATGTTACAGACCCCATAAGCATCGAGGCCCGCAATCGCCGGCTCGATATCTGGACAAAGCACATGGGCTGGACCCGGAGCAACTTCCTGAAGTATACTTCCAAGCGGGCCGGCGTGGCCAACGGCTGGAAAAAATGGCAGGGTGAGTTGCTGGGCCTCAAAGCAAATGATGTCGTAGGTAAAAAGCAGGCCTATGAAAGAACCTTCCAGCAGTGGGCAGATACCTGCAAAGCAGTTCCATATGCAAAAGACATTCTTCCGCAGATGCGCACGGCCGCTGAAATAGCAACGCCCATACTCACACAGGAGCAGTATATCAAAGAAGGGGTGCTGGGAATCGAGATCGTTCAGCAGGGTGCCGCATTCGATAATGTTATGGCCTGCTTCCGGCTCGGACTTTCCCAGGATGCCCTTCGGGATACGTTGACCAAACTGGTGACAGGTATGGAAGGCTTCTACAAAAATTACGACCCTAAAACCGATCAGGATGTTTTCATTTCGCTCATGGTGCTCTACTTCAATAAGTGCACTTCATGGATACCCGATGAGTTTAAAGATCAGTATCGCGCTCACGATCAGGATGTGAATGTATGGGCGGCGGATGTATTCAAAAGGTCGATGCTAACCTCAATGGCTCCACTCAAAGAGTTTGCCACAAATGCTAAGCCCGGCGACAGCACAAAATTGCAGGCTGATCCTGCCTGGCGCTTATATAACGCCATTGCCACTATCCGTAAACAGAAGATAACCCCTGTGCTAAAGGACTACATTAGTCGCATGCGTTATCTCGACAGGCTGTACACAAATGCCCAGATGCAGGAGTATAAAAATAAAACCTTCTACCCCGATGCTAACCTGACCCTGCGCCTTACCTACGGCCAGGTAAAAGGCCTGGACCCGGAAGGGCCAGCCCCATATTCATTCCAGACAAACCTGAAAGAAGTAGTAGCGCTGGATGATACCGCATCCGATATATTCAGGGTACCAAAGAAACTAAAAGAGCTGTACGCAGCAAAAGATTATGGTCGCTGGGGCGTGAACGGAACTATGCCTGTTGCGTTCGTCGCATCTAACCATACCTCCGGCGGCAACTCCGGCAGCCCGGTGCTGAATGCCAAAGGAGAACTTATAGGCACCAACTTCGACCGCGCATACGAGGGCACCATGAGCGACTATTATTTCGACCCCACTCGCTGCCGCAATATCTCAGTAGATATCCGTTACACGCTGTTCATCATTGATAAGTTCGGCGGCGCAGGCTGGCTGATCGACGAGATGAATATTGTGAAAGGGAAGAAAACGGTTGCAGCTAAAGCAAAAAAATAAGAACTATTTCTGCGATTTTGCGCTCGGAAAAAACAAAGCCCTGAAAGGGCGAAATCTATCAGCGAGGGGTATAGCCCCTCGGTAAAATAAGCACCCTAACAAAACCCTGAAAGGGAGCGTTAACGGTAATTCATTCGCAAATTCTTAATGATGAAAACAAAACTCTTATTCTGTCTTATCGCCCTCTGCTTTGCGGTAACATTTACCGTATCCGCTAAAAAGAAAAAGAAGAAAGCAAAAACATACCTCACGCTGGTCACCGCCTTTTCCCAGCGCATAGTTCCCGGTATCCCGGGTCCTCCGCCACCCACGGGTGTACACTTCATTATTGTCTGGGAAGGCGAAAAAAATCCGGAGACATTCTTCTGGCGCGGTGACGGCGGCTGGCTATCCTGCAATGTGGCAAAAGCAAAAAAGATCGTCAATCGCCGCTACATCCGAGCCAACTACCGCGAATATGAAACCTCCGTCATCGCTATAGATCAGATAAAAAAGGGCGACACGCTACAACTTGATCCGGTAACCGGCGGCAAATTCCCGATCCCCGCCGAGATACCTGCGACCGCCCAAAATACCCTGTTCTTCAAAACAGCAGGCAGCGCCTGGCTTTCGTATCATGTGGATTCCGTTAAAAAAATTCCGGATATCGTCCGCCCCTAATTAAAGGACATTTGCGACGAATTGAGCTATTAAGTCATTAAGCGATTGAGAATTAATTAACCAGTTCCTTAGCATTACTTATCGCGGCTTCACTCGGCTGCTCGCCGCCTATCATACGGGCTATCGCCAGTATACGCTCGTCGTTTTGCAGCATCTTTATCCTGGTCGATAAGCGTTCATTTTTATCTGCTTCTTTATACACATAAAAATGTCGTGTTCCCCTGGCAGCCACCTGCGGCTGGTGCGTGATACAGATCACCTGGTGATACTGTGAGAGTTCGCGCAGCAACCCACCTACCTGCCGTGCAGCCTCGCCGGAGATGCCTGTATCCACCTCATCAAAAATGAGCGTCGGCATATGCAAAGCCTCTGCGGTAAGTGATTTTATACAAAGCATGATACGGCTCATTTCTCCGCCAGACGCGGCCTTCTGCAGCGGCTGGAACTGCCCGCTCTTATTGGCGTCCAGCATGAACTGCACCGCGTCTACACCATGTATCGTCGGCGTAGTTGTTTCTATCTGCAGATCAAACCGTGCATTCGGCATACCCACCAGCACCAGCAGTTCATTTATCTTCTTGATGAACTTCGGCGCCGCTTTTTTTCTCATCGCAGACAGTTGCTCTGCCTCTGCGCTCAGTTCCTTGAATAGTATACCTTCTTCTTTGGCCAGCCGCTCTATGGCGTCATTAATATCCAGTGTTGCCTTAAGCTCTTCTTCCAGCCGGTGCTGCAGCTCCAGTAGTTCTGCAGTAGTGGTAGCGCCGTGTTTCTTCAGCAGCTTATATCCCACATCTATCCGCTCCTGTAGCTGTGCCATCACTGCCGGGTCCAGCGTCACCTTTCCTTCCTCATGTTCCAGCTCTCCCGCTATATCTTTTAGTTCAGCCCATACAGAGGTAATACGTTCCTGCAAAGTCTTCAGTTCCGGCATAATATCCGTTATCCATTGCAGCTGCTGACTGATCCGCTTCAGTTCATTTACCATCGGCTGCTCACCATCTTCCAGCACTGCTCTGCCCGCCTGCAGCACACTGATGATGCGCTCTGAGTGGCTCATCTGCTTCAACTGCCGGTCTGCATTTTCGATCTCTTCTTCCTTGAAAGCCGCCTGCAGCAGTTCATCCAGCAGGTACTGCTTGTAGTCCGACTCCTTCTTCCACTGCGACTGCCGCTCGCGGTTATCGGCCAGCTTTTGTTTTATGCTCTTATGCTTGTAGTACAGTTTGCGATAGTTCTCCGCCATCACCGATGTCTTGCCGATCGCGTCCAGCGCTTCCATCTGAAAATGATCATCCTCCAGCGCCAGGTGCCCGAACTGCTGGTGAAGGTCAACAAGCAGCGAAGTAAGTTTATTCAGCAGGGTCAGCGTTACCGGCGTATCATTCACAAATGCCCTCGACTTCCCAGCTGTGCTGATCTCCCGGCGTATGATGCATTGATCGTCATTGTCCAGTTCGGCAGCCGTAAGTGCGTTTTGAAACACCTTATTGTTGCTCACATCAAAGTACCCCTCCACCACCGACTTCTCATTGGTGTTAATCAGCACAGAAGTATCCGCCCGTTCCCCAAGGATCAGCGAAAGGGCTCCAAGTATAATACTCTTACCCGCCCCCGTTTCGCCGGTCACCGTATTCAGGTGCGCGTCCGGCTCAATAGTCAGATGGTCAATAATTGCGTAATTCTTTATAACAAGCTTTTGCAGCATTTAGTCAAGTCTTCTGGTTAATAATTTCAATTGCCCCGACCTTTAGGTCGGGGAGACAGCAACAATATGAACGGCTTTAGCCGAAATTGACTAGCGTGGATCTGACAAAATGTACTTGAGGACGCTAGTGTTCTGGTGCAAATTTAAAGGTAACACACTTCAATTTGCAATAAAAGATGCCGCATCCGTTTTAATCAACTGCTTTTTCTATTTTTGCACCCGGTTGCAGACATTTAAAACATCCAAGGCCCGGGAGAATATCCTCAGCAAGATCCGTAAAGGGCTCGGCGGCGCTCCCATGCCCATGCCCTTTCCCGAAGTAGAGAAGGAGACCGGCGCTATCTATGCCGACAGCGAACATACCCCCGAGGAGGTATTCGCAGAGGCATTCATAAAGCTAGGCGGCAAATTCGTGTTCTGCGAGAACGAGCAGGAGTTGCTTGATAGTATCAACCTGTTATACGAGAACCGCGGCTGGAAACAACTCCTGTGTGCCGACGAGCGCCTGCTCAGGCTCTTCCACAACCGCAAAATAGACGTGGTCACCGCCGCAGATCCCAAAGCCGAAGCCGCAGATGCCTGTATCACCAGTTGCGAGACCCTCGTCGCCCGCACAGGCTCTATAGTACTTAGCAGCCGCCAAAACATGGGACGTGTTGCACCGGTATACTATCCCGTCCACATCGTATTTGCCTACACCAACCAGGTTGTACCGGATATAGAAGACGGCCTTAACGCCATAAAGAAAAAATACGGCAACGACATCCCGTCAATGATCAACCTCAACACCGGCCCCAGCCGAACCGCCGATATAGAAAAGACCCTCGTAGTAGGCGTCCACGGCCCAGGAGAAGTGTTTTGCTTTTTGATTAATGCAGAGTTGTAGCCGCTTGGTTGGAGTTAATTAGTTTATTTCGCCGTTTTATGAGTTCAACGATTCGTTTTCTTGTATACTCAGCGTCATTCTCATAAACGATCATAAACATATCGGTTCCCCATTCACCCGTTTTATATTTTTTTTGAAACTCTTTTTCTTCCTCTTTTTCAAATTGTTTTCTTTTTTTCAGCCATTTTACTTGCTCGGTTTTAAGCAAGGCGCGCTCTTGTTGAGATAACTTTTCACTGAGGTTATTGAAAGCTGTATCGACTATTTCATACATCTCAATACAGTACTTCCTTGCGCAACCCTGCATATCAACACCACTATCCAGGCAGCTTTGGCACTGTGCCTTCATCTTGGCAATTTCATCCATTGTTTGACTGCTACCGACCGTATTAAAAAGCAACAGAGTCACAATGATGATTAAGTTTGTTCGTTTGACACTAGCCATATCGAAAATTGGTTATTATAAACGTACGACATATTCCAAATAACAAAGGCTGCCCGAAAGCAGCCTTTATCTAAAAACAATCCCAATTCCTAATTCCAAACCACCAATTCCTACAAATGAATCGCTTCTCCCAGTGCTGCTTCCACAGCATCCTTGATGCCTTCGCTCATAGTAGGGTGCGGGTGTATGCTGTCCAGCACTTCCTGCCAGGTCGTCTCCAACTTGCGCGCAACAACGGTCTCGGCAATAGTCTCGGTAACATTGTATCCTATGGAGTGAGTACCCAGCCACTCGCCATACTTCGCGTCAAATATCACCTTCACAAAACCCTCGGTAGCACCCGCACCCACAGCCTTACCTGATGCAGTGAATGGGAACTTGCCCACCTTTATTTCATAACCTGCGTCCTTCGCTTGCTTTTCCGTCATGCCCACGCTGGCTATTTCAGGCGAGCAATAAGTACAGCCCGGTACATTGCCATAATCCAGTGGTTCAGGCATATGCTTGTACTTGCCTTCTTTATTGGCAATTGCTTCTACACAGATCACCGCACCCTTAGATGCCACGTGAGCCAGCGCCTGGCCTGGTGTAATATCGCCTATGGCGTAGATGCCATCCACGTTCGTCTTAAAATATTTATCCACCAGCACCTTGCCCTTATCAGTCTTTATGTTCAGCGCTTCCAGGCCTATGTTCTCTATGTTAGCTGCAATGCCCACTGCGCTCAGCACCACATCTGCTTCCAGTACTACATCACCCGTCGCTGTCTTTACAGTTGCTTTTACTCCTGCTCCCGCAGTATCCAGCTTTTCTACCGAAGCGTTAGTCATCACCGTTATGCCCTTCTTCTTAAAGCTCTTTTCCAGTTCTTTAGAAATGTCCTCATCTTCTACCGGCACTATGCGTGGCAGGAATTCCACTATTGTAACCTTGGTGCCTATGCTGTTATAGAAATAGGCAAACTCCACACCTATCGCACCGCTGCCCACTACTACCATTGTTTTTGGCTGTGTGGGCAGGTTCATCGCTTCACGGTATCCTATTACCTTTTTGCCGTCCTGGGGCAGGTTTGGTAGCTGGCGGCTGCGCGCACCAGTAGCCAGTATCACGTGGCGTGCCTGCTGCACAGTAACCTTCCCATCGGCTCCTGTTACTTCCACTTCTTTCTTGGCATTCAGCTTGCCCATGCCCATGATCACATCTATCTTGTTCTTCTTCATCAGGAACTGCACCCCCTTGCTCATCTTATCTGCTGCACCACGGCTGCGCTTGATCACTGCGCCAAAATCCGCTTTAAAATCTGTCGCAACAATGCCATAGTCAGCCGCATGAGTAAAGTTCTCAAATACGCTTGCTGTTTTAAGCAATGCTTTGGTTGGTATGCAACCCCAGTTCAGGCATATGCCCCCAAGGTTTTCCTTTTCTACAATTGCTGTTTTATAACCCAGCTGCGATGCGCGGATAGCAGCTACATAACCACCGGGACCGCTTCCTATTACGATTATATCGTATGCCATATATGGAATTATTTTTGGTAAGAAGATTAATGAGGGGACAAATGTAGTAAAAAACTGAAAGCTTGACCTAGGGCATTTCATTCTGCGTACTACTGCGAATACCCATTGCTATCATTTGGCCCATTTGTTTGCGATTGGTCTTTACCTGCCGTGGGATATTTTTCAAAACAGGCCTTTTAAAAATGCCCCTAAAAAAGCAAAAAATGGATAGAAATTTACCATTTTTATTCTGTTTTTTAGTTTTTTCACCGGTTTTCGCCCCTTTTTGCCTTAAAAATAGCATTTCGCTTTTTGGCATTAATGATTACTTTTGCAATCCATTCAAAAACAGAAATCTTCATGGCTACAACAGCAGATATGCGTAACGGGTTGATCATAAAACTAGATGGCAGCCTTTACTCAGTAGTGGAATTCGGACAGAACAAAACAGCACGCGCAGCAGCAAAGGTGTGGGCTAAGTTAAAAGGTGTTGATAACAACCGCTCTATCGAGCACACCTGGAACTCAGGAGACAACATCTTCCCCGTGCGCGTCGAAAAACGTAATTATCAGTTCTTATATAAAGATGATAGTGGCTTCAACCTTATGGACACCAATTCGTTCGAGCAGATCGTATTGGGCGAGAATATGGTAGACAATCCTCCGCTGTACAAGGATGGCCAGGACTGCTTCGTTATCTTTAATACAGAGACCGAAACGCCTATGGGCGTGGAACTTCCACCAAGCATCAATCTGCGCGTTACTTACTCAGAGCCAGGTGTTAAGGGCGATACTGCGACAAGGGCTACCAAGCCTGCAACCCTCGAGACCGGTGCTACGATACCAGTACCATTGTTCGTAAACGAAGGTGATATGATCAAGATAGACTCAAAGACAGGCGCTTATGTAGAGCGTGTTAAGAACTAAGTTGATTGATAAGGTAATAGGTTAATTGTATTGGTGGTGGCGGGTAGTGATAGCTTATGATAACAGCTTTCTGCTTTCTACTTCAGACTTTCTGCAAAAACACTTAAAACAACATTCATGGAATACAAACAGATCCAGGAACTGATAAAAACGATCAATAAATCGAATATCAGTGAGCTGTGTATAGAGGAAGGCGATTTTAAGATCATCATCAAGCAGGAGCTTGCAGCTCCCGCCCAATATGTATCTATGCCGCAAATGTCTATGCCGGTACAGCAGGCCGCTCCACAGCCGGCAGCAGCGCCAGCACCACAGGCATCAGCTCCTGCAGCCGATAAGCCTGCTGCTCCTGCCGCCGCTAGCAACACCACAACCATCAAGTCCCCCATGATCGGCACGTTCTACCGCAGCCCATCGCCAGATAAGCCTGTGTTTGTAAACGTAGGCGACGAGATAAAGGCCGGCCAGGTACTTTGCATCATCGAGGCTATGAAGCTCTTTAACGAAATAGAAAGCGAAGTGAGCGGACGATTGGTGAAAGTAGTAGCTGACGACTCCTCTCCGGTAGAGTACGATCAGCCGCTGTTCATTATCGAACCTATGTAATTCAAAATAATAAACTGGAATTCAAAAATGGCCGTATAAAGGCCATTTTTTTGATAGCTAAGCTTGTTTTTGACTCTTAAACTTAGAATGTGTTTAAAAAAATACTGATTGCCAATCGCGGCGAGATCGCTTTGCGTATTATTCGCACCTGCAGGGAAATGGGTATACGTACTGTAGCGGTTTATTCTACAGCTGATAAAGACAGTCTCCATGTGCGTTTTGCAGACGAGGCTGTATGTATCGGAAAGCCACAAAGCAGCGATTCTTACCTCAACATCCAGCACATCATGGCTGCTGCCGAGATCACCAATGCGGATGCTATTCATCCTGGCTATGGCTTCCTCGCTGAGAATGCCAATTTTGCCGAGATATGTGCTCAATACAATATCAAGTTCATAGGTCCTACGCCCGATATGATCAGGTCAATGGGCGATAAGATCACCGCCAAGGAAACCATGATAAGGGCTGGTGTGCCGGTTATCCCGGGTTCTGAGGGCTTGTTGAGCAGTGTAGATGAGGCGAAAGGGCTCGCTAATGAAATGGGCTTCCCTGTAATTATTAAAGCCACCGCTGGTGGCGGTGGCAAGGGTATGCGCGTGGTTTGGCACGAGAGTGAACTGGAGCATGCCTACAATACTGCAAAAATAGAAGCTGCAGCCTCGTTCAAGAACGATGGCCTATATATGGAGAAGTTCGTTGAAGAGCCGCGCCACATTGAGATACAGGTTGCCGGCGACCAGATTGGTACAGTTTGCCACCTCAGCGAGCGCGATTGTTCTATTCAACGCCGTCACCAGAAGCTCGTTGAAGAATCTCCATCACCATTTATGACGCCTGAATTGCGCCAGAAGATGGGTGATGCCGCTATCAAAGCAGCCGCAGCTATTAACTACGAAAGCGTTGGTACCATTGAGTTCCTCGTAGATAAGCACCGCAATTTTTACTTCATGGAAATGAACACCCGTATCCAGGTGGAGCACGGTGTTACCGAAGAAGTGATCAGTTACGATCTTATCAAGGAACAAATAAAGATCGCCGCAGGTGTGCCTATCAGCGGCCGTAACTATGAGCCCAAGATACATGCCATAGAGTGCCGCATCAATGCGGAAGATCCATACAACGACTTCCGTCCTTGCCCCGGCAAGATCACTACGCTGCATACGCCCGGTGGGCATGGTGTACGTGTAGACTCGCATATATATGCCGGCTATACCATTCCACCTTATTACGACTCTATGATCGCTAAGGTGATCGCAGTAGCGCAGACTCGTGAGGAGGCAATCAATACCATGGAGCGCGCTCTTAGCGAATATGTGATAGAGGGTGTAAAAACAACCATCCCGTTCCACATGCAGCTCATGCGGAATGAAGACTTTAGGAAAGGGAACTTTACAACCAAGTTTATCGAGAGTTTTAAGCTCGTATAAGCTGTGCCCGTTCCACATTATTATTTAGTTAACTGGTTTTTATAAGCCGGCGCCAATAACAAATTAGATACATTCGCAGCATGAAAAAAACATTGCTCATAACTGGTGGAGCGGGATTTATTGGCTCACATGTAGTGCGTTTATTCGTTAATAAATATCCCGACTATAAGATCGTAAACCTCGATGCCCTTACTTATGCGGGCAATCTCGAGAACCTGAAGGATATCGAGAACGCACCTAAC
>CAINOM010000553.1 GCA_903851455.1 uncultured Bacteroidota bacterium
ATAAGCCTGGGTTGGTTTGGATGTTATGAATTAATTAAAAAGAACTGGTTACTAGGCTTTTTGCATCATCTTCTCCTTTAAGTGCATCAGCATATCTGCTGTCATTTTATCAAGGTCAAATTCGTTTTTCCAGCCCCAGTCATTGCGTGCGGTAGTGTCGTCTATGCTTTTGGGCCAGCCATCGGCTATAGCCTGCCGGAAGTCGGGTTTGTAATCAATGCTGAATTCAGGGATGTTTTTTTGAATGGCTGCGGCGATCTCTTTTGGTGAGAAACTCATTGCCGCTATATTGTAGGCCATGCGTGTTTTCATCTGCTCCGCAGGTGCTTCCATTAGCTCTATGGTGGCGCGGATAGCGTCATCCATATACATCATGGGCAAGTAAGTATTTTCAGAAAGGAAACAGGTGTATTTTTTGTTTTTAAGGGCTTCGTGATATATTTCTACGGCATAGTCTGTAGTGCCGCCGCCGGGTTCTGATTTCCAACTGATGAGGCCGGGATAGCGAATGCTGCGCACATCGAGCCCCCAGCGCTGATTGTAGTACTGGCACCAAAGCTCACCGGCGTACTTGCTGATGCCATACACGGTCCGTGGCTCTACCACAGTTTGCTGCGGTGTTTGCTCTGTAGGTGTAGTAGGGCCAAAAACGGCAATGGAACTAGGCCAATATATCTTTGTCAGTTTCTCCTGCACGCCCAGCTCCAATGTTTGCAGCAAGCTCTGCATGTTAATTGCCCATGCTTTGTGCGGGTCTTTTTCCCCGGTAGCCGACAGCAATGCCGCCAGCAAATATATTTGTGTGATGCCTTCTTTCTTTACCAGGGCGTGCGTAGCGGCAGCGTCCATGGCATTCAAATGCTCATATGGTCCATTGTCCTTTAACAAGGGGTGTGCTTCTTTTATGTCGGTAGCAACAACATTATCGTTACCATACACTTTACGCAACGCCAGGGTAAGTTCTACACCTATTTGTCCGCCGGCACCTATGATGAGTATCTTTTCTTTTTTCATTTTTTGTTTCAGTCTAAAGCAGAAAGGGCTCTTTTGTCTTTACAATCCGAAGCAGAGGCCCCGGCAGAACGTTTAGTTTTTGTGGGTGTTTATCATCTCCAAAAACTGATCGAATAAATACCTGCTGTCATGCGGCCCCGGGGTGGCCTCGGGGTGATATTGTACCGAGAATGCAGGCCTGCCGATCATCCGTATTCCCTCGATCGAGCCGTCATTCAGGTTTAAATGGGTCACTTCTACTTTATCGGATTTCTTTATTGCTTCGGGGTCCACACCAAAGCCATGGTTCTGTGTGGTTATCTCAGATTTGCCGGTAATGAGATTCTTTACAGGGTGGTTCAGGCCACGATGGCCGTGGTGCATCTTGAAGGTAGGTATATCGTTTGCCCGCGCCAGTAATTGATGCCCAAGGCAAATGCCGAAGAACGGCTTATTAGTGGCCAGTATATCTCTCACTGTTTTCACAGCATAATCCATCGAAGCCGGGTCGCCGGGGCCATTGGATATGAAATAGCCATGGGGATCAAATTCCTTGAGTTCCGCAATGCTTGTCTTTGCCGGGAAGACCTTAAGATATGCCCCTCTGTCGGTCATGCACTGAAGGATCTTGATCTTTACACCATAGTCAAGCACCGCAATGCGGATAGACGCTTCCGGGTTGCCGACGGTATAAGCCTCCTTTGTAGATATATGTGAGGATAATTCCAGCCCAGCCATATCAGGCACCTTTGCGAGTGCATCGCGCAGGCTTTGCTCGTCGTTCAGCTCGGTAGAAATGATGCAGTTCATGGCACCCTTGCTGCGAATGTGCTGCACCAGTGCACGCGTATCTACGTCGTATATAGCCACCAGCTTATTGTTAACGAGGTAGTTCTCAAGACTGTCGTTAGCTACCATGCGCGAATACCGGCGGGAAATGTTCTTGCAGATCAATCCGCTGATCTTTATCGAATCGCTTTCTACGTCGTCATTTTTTACGCCGTAGTTTCCTACGTATGCGTTGTTCATGATCAGTACCTGGCCGGTGTAGGAGGGGTCTGTAAATACCTCCTGGTAACCCGTCATGCCTGTATTAAAACAGATCTCGCC
>CAINOM010000554.1 GCA_903851455.1 uncultured Bacteroidota bacterium
ACACCTTCCTGAATTTCTCCACTTTAGGTCCGATCACATAGTGGCAGTAGGGCTGCTCGCCGTTCTCATTGTAATAGTTCTGGTGGTAGTCTTCTGCTTTAAAGAATTTTGTGAAGGGGCTGATCTCCGTTACAACTGGTTTATCCCAGGCTTTTTCATCGTTGAGTTTCTTTTTATAGGTCTCGGCCTTTTGCCTTTGCTCGTCGTTGTGATAGAAGATCACAGAGCGGTACTGTGTGCCTTCATCATTGCCCTGGCGGTTGAGGGTAGTAGGGTCGTGGCAGGTCCAGAAGGCCGCAAGCAGCTCGTCGTAACTTATTACTGATGGATCATAAGTGATATTGCAAACCTCCGCATGGCCGGTATTGCCGGTGCATACCTGCGCGTAACTGGGGTTATCTACATGGCCGCCGCTGAAGCCGGATTCTACTTTTTCTACTCCCTTCAGCATCTGGAACTGGGCCTCTGTACACCAGTAGCACCCCGCGCCAAAGGTGGCAACTTCCAATTTGTGCGGTGTCTTTTCGGGCGCCGCAGCGCTCATTTGCTGAAATGTTTTCGAATGTTCGTAGTGCTCGTTTTGTGCGCATGCGGCCAGTGGGGCCAGCAGCAGGAACGAAGAGATGCTGTTGATCAGTCGTTTTATCATGATTTCAAATTTAAGACTATATACGCAGTAAGGTGATAAATTGGATTGGGGACCAATAGGGTATTAACTTTTTTACAACCTTTTAAATTAGAAACGGAAGAAACCAACAACATCCCTTTGTGGAGCGTCCTGCCGCGATTTGTTATTTCACCAGGGCTTTCAGCTTGTCGATGAATTCTGTCCTGTAGCCGTCTATCGCGCCGTGATGCTCGCCCTTGACCACCCACAATTCTTTTGGCTGGGGCGCATTTTCATACACCGATCTGCCCTCTGCAAAAGGCACCGTACTGTCTTCCGAGCTGTGTACCAGTAATTTTCTGATATCCCCCGTCTGCTTGATATCTTCTTTTGCCGAGTACGGCGACTTCAGGAAATTCCGGATCATTTCCTGCTGGTCCTTCGGCGAACTGTCTGCAGCAATGTCGGTAAAAGAGCTGATAGTGCCTTCCAATACCAGTGCCGCTATTTTGTCGTGGTTGTCCTTCGCCATTCGAGTAGCCACCTGTGTGCCCATCGACGCACCCATTATTATCACCTTGGTGTGCGCGACATCTTTTCGCTGAAGAATGGAATTTACTACCACCTGTGCATCTGCCGCAATATTCATATGAGATGGTTTGCCGCTGGATCTGCCATAGCCTTGCATATCTATCATAAATACCCGGAAACCGGCATCTGCGATGGGCTTAACGATAGGTACATAAGTGGTTACGTTGCCGCCGGCGCCATGAAAATATATGATCGTAGCGATTGGCCGTTTCCCTTTAGGCTCCAGTATTATTCCGCTCAGCAGTGCCGTATCTGTCTTAAAGGTTATGGCTTCATACTTGACACTATCTATATTGTCCCATTCCTTTTTAGGAAAATAAAATTTGTCGTCGAACTGGCCATAGGTGGTATTAATGACAATAAACAAAAAGATCAGGGTAGAAAAAGTGCGCATGGAAGTCTATTTCAGTTGCTGTGAAGGTAAAACTAAATAGATG
>CAINOM010000555.1 GCA_903851455.1 uncultured Bacteroidota bacterium
CAGTAATATTTAAAAAGAAGCCCAAAGGGCTTCAATATGAATAGCCACCGGTGGAACCGGTGGTAAAATGAGCTAAAGACACCAACCCCATCGAGGTTGAATGTGATATTCAGTGCGAAGATTTGAAAGCACCCTCGGTGAAAGTAGTTGAAACACCTTCCCGCGAAAATGCGTGATCTCCTCTTAGTTCTTAACTACGCTCACTGTCTGCACCCTGTCGTTGTCTATGTACCGCACGAAGTACACACCTGTATGCAGCCCTGTCACATCCAGGCGCGTAGTCTGTTCTGTAACGATCGCAGTGGCGACGATGCGGCCGGTAACATCAGCAATGGTCAATTGTGCATTCGCTCCCATCCTGCCGTCTATCCGTATGGTTAACAGGCCATCAACCGGGTTAGGGAATGCGCTCATGCCAAAGTTGCTGCTGCCAGTCACATTGATGGCACCCAGTGTGGTCATAAACGGCTGTGTAGCCCATGCCGACAAGCTTGCGGCGCCGCAGCTGTCCAGCACATGTGCATAGTAGTTTTGTCCCGCTATCAGGCCAGTTACTGCCACGCTGGTGGACGTAGTTGCGGTGCCGGGAGCTGTGGGCGCAGCAGCGCTGGTGTTCACCACATACTCATATCCCAATGCACCCGCCACAGCTGTCCAGCTCACGGTGGCGCTGGTTGGGGTGATGGCGGTTATGGTAATGCCCATAACGGTGTCACATGTAGCAGCAGCAAGGGTGGTGAAGGGTATGGTCACCCAGGCCGATGAACTGCCCACGCCGCAGCTATCGCGCACATGCGCATAGTAGGTCACGCCCGGCAGCAGGCCGGTATCAGTTACGTTAGTGGCGCCGGTATAGGTGCCCGGCACGGTAGGCGTGGTGGCTGTAGTGTTCACAACATAGTCATACCCCAGCGATCCTGCTACCGCTGTCCAGCTGATATACGCACTCGTGCTCGTGATCATGGAAACACTGATCCCCGTCACCGTATCGCAGGTTATGGTAGCCGTGCTGAATTTCCTGATCCTGCTGTTGTTCCAGTCTACGAAATATACATTGTCGTAGTGATCTACGGTTATATCCACCGGTTGGTTAAGTTCCGCTGCAGTCGCTGGCCCCCAGTCCCCGCTATAGCCCGCAGTGCCCGTTCCGGCTACTTTTGTTATGATACCCGTCACCGCATCAATTCTGCGGATGCAATTATTATAGCAGTCGCAGATGAAAATATCTCCCTCCTTGTTTATCGCTACTCCGCCCGGATAGTTTAACTCAGCAGCAGTAGCGGGTCCACCGTCGCCGCTCGATCCTAATGTACCATTACCCGCAATAGTATTAATGATACCAAATGTATCCACCTTGCGTATGCGGTGATGACCATTATCGGTTACATACAAATTGCCCACGGAGTCCATGCGCACATAGTTGGGCAGCGATATTTCGGCTATAGTAGCCGGCCCCAGATCGCCGCTAAACCCACCGGTTCCTGTACCAACAACCGTTGTTATGATACCCGCGGTGTCTATTTTGCGAATGCGGTTATTGTGTTGGTCAGCTACAAAAAGGTTACCTACCGAATCTACGGTAATGCCCAGTGGAAAATTGAATTTGGCCGCTGTAGCGGGGCCATTGTCGCCGGAAAATCCTGCAACGCCCGTACCAGCGATCGTCGTGATGATACCAAGGGTAGTTACCTTCCGCACACGGTGATTATCATAATCGCAGAAATAGAGATTCCCCGCTTTGTCAACAGTTACACCGCCGGGTATGCTTATCTCCGCAGAGTCCGCAAGGCCACCGTCGCCGGTAAAGCCATTGATACCCTTGCCGGCTTTGGTGAGTATAATGCCGCCCGGGCCCAACTTAATTTGTCTTACCCTGTAGTTGAGCCGGTCGCCAATAAAAAGGCTGCCGTACCCCACGCCACCAAAGGACAGGAAACCGGGATAGTTTATTTCAGCCAGAGTATCGTTGATGCCATCGCCGTTGTAGCCAGGCGTACCGTTTCCGCAGACAGTAGAGATAATTTGTCCCTTCGACGAATAACCGGTCAAAAGCAAAACGATGACAACCAGCAATGCTGTACGCCTATTTGTAGAAAACAACCTGTTCATTTAATTAGGATTTATGTGAAATGAATATTCAAATATATACAATTGCAATAAAATCCATGATTATTTCTGAGATGGTGCATATCCCGCTACTTTCATAAGTTCATAACTTCGTACCTTCCAAATCAAGAATCCAGAGAACCACATGTCCACAATAGTAGTATGCCCCAATTGCAAAACCGAGTTCGAACCCACAGCGGCCATAGCCCAGTCTGTAAGAGACGATATGGCTAAAGAATACAACCAGAAATGGGTGGAGAATTCCAAACAAAAAGAGGAGCAATTTAGGAAGGAAAAGGAACTCTTGCTGAAACAGCAGCAGGAGAAAGAGCAGCAGTGGCAGCAGCAGCAGCAGGACCTTGCAAAAAGGGCGGACGAAGAAAAGAGGCTGCTGGAAGCCCAACTGAAAAAAGAACTGGAGCAGAAAGTAGGCGCAGACTTTGAGAACAAACTGAAACTGCTGGAAGACGCCAACAAAACAAACCAGGCAAAGCTGGCCGAGGCCCGCGAAAAGGAAATGGACTTCCTGAAAAAAATGCAGGAACTGCAGACACGTGAACAGGAAATGGAGTTGCAGATGCAGCGCAAGCTGATAGACGAACGCAACAAGCTCGCCGAGCAGGTCAAGAAGGAAGAGGAAGAGAAAAACAAGTTGCGCGAAACAGAGTTTGATATGAAGCTCAAAGAGCGCGACAAACAACTTGACGACCAGCGCAAGCTGATCGAAGAAATGAAGCGCAAGAGCGAACAAGGCTCTATGCAATTGCAGGGTGAGGTGCAGGAACTGGCGCTCGAGCAAATGCTCCGTTATGCTTTTCCGTTCGACCTTGTAAGTGAGGTGGGGAAGGGCGTAAGAGGTGCAGATTGCATACAGACCGTGCGCAACAATTTCGGGCAGGAGTGCGGCAAGATCATCTTTGAGAGCAAGCGTACCAAGGATTTCAGCGAAGACTGGGTAGAGAAACTAAAAGCAGATATGCGCGTGCTCGGGGCTGATGTAGCCGTGATCGTAACACAGGCTATGCCAAAAGATATGACCGGCTTCGGTGAGCGGAATGGCGTATGGATCTGCACATTTGGCGAGGCAAGATCGCTGGTATATGTGCTCCGCGATGCGGTAATAAAAGTATACAATGCCGCGAAGAGCCAGGAAGGCAAGGGCGATAAGATGGCGCTCCTTTACCACTACCTTGTGAGCGCTGAATTCTCAGAGCAATGGCGGGCCATTCGTGAGGGATTCATGGGTATGAAGATATCTATTCAAAAGGAGCGCGACGCCATGGAAAAACTCTGGAAGGCCCGCGAAAAACAACTCGAAAAAGTACTCCTCAGTGCAGCCCACATTAAGGGCTCAATTGAGGGCATTTCGGGTATGGACGTAGACCTGAATTTATTGCCCGAAGGTGATGGGTATTTGCTGGAATAAGTAAATTGTGGAGGCATTTCAAATATTCGCATAGAAACAATGTTTATATTTTCCTGAAAAGAAGCCCAAAGGGCTTCAATGTGAATAGCCCCCGGTTCCACCGGGGGTAAAGGGACCGAAAAAGTGCCAACCCCAACGGGGTTGAATGTGGTATTTAGTGCGAAGATTTGAAATGTACCCTTGCGGGAGAGCACACTTTTTTTGTTATTTTACATTATGGAGCAGAAATTCCGTTTAGATAGAACCGCCTTTAAAGCAACTAACGCAAAGGATGCTGACGACCATGTGAGCGACTGGGAAGATAAAACATACAATGAGCGGCTTGAAGCAGCATGGTTCCTCATAAACCAGTTTTATGGCACAACGCCGGGAACACGACTCGACCGGACTGTTTTCTCACCAAGAAGAAGATAATGGGAAATATTTTCAACCAGGATTTCAGTGAGTTTATTGGCTGCTTCAATAAGCACGAGGTCGAATATGTCCTTGTTGGTGGTATGGCCGTGATATTAAATGGCTACGTTCGCACCACGGGTGATATGGACGTATGGGGTAAAAAAATCCGCTGATAATTATGATAAAATTCTAGGTGCATTTCATGAGTTCGGGATGCTGGTCTTTGACATGGCAAAAGAAAGATTTCTTGGCGCCGAATTTAACGTATGGAGTTTCGGTAGAGATCCTGTGCGAATAGACCTAATGACAAATGTCAAAGGCCTTGACTTCGATGATGCTTTCAAAAGCGCCCAATATTTTACTGAAGACAACATTTCTTTCAGGTTCCTGCACATTAATACCTTGATACAGGCCAAGCAGGCCTCAGCCAGTCACAGAGATATTGACGATATTGAGCAATTGAAG
>CAINOM010000556.1 GCA_903851455.1 uncultured Bacteroidota bacterium
CAATCGCTATTTGGCAAAATGCTATCCTCAGCATGCCATCCTTCGGCGTGGCTCAGGCAGAGTTTTTCAATTTTGCTTCTATAAGAGTATAGAATTCTGAAAATCCATCAATTCTGAAAATTCAGATTCAGACAATGGGTAACAATGGGAAATAGCAATAACAATTAATATCAGCCACAGCAGGGCATTTCAGCAGATGACCATGCCCCATTTACCCATTATTTTTTTCCAGGAATTGGGGCATTCACATCACAATTCGTGAAACTGCAGTCGATGATTTGAAAGCGTCTCATTTTTATTACTTTGCAACCATATATGACGATACTCGAAAAACACAATAAAGACATTCAGACACTTTGTGCAGATCATAAGGTCAAACGGTTGTATGCGTTCGGTTCTGTAGTGACCGAAAAATTCAGCAATGACAGCGATGTAGATTTCATTGTCGATTTTGAGCCCATTGATGTCGGGGAATATGCCGACAATTACTTCGACCTCAAATTCTCCCTACAAGACATTCTGGCAAGACACGTTGATTTGCTCGAAGAGAAAGCGCTGAAAAACCCCTACTTTATCCAAGCGATCAGCCAAACACGCAAACTTGTTTATGCACGCTAATTTCGCAACGCATCCTAAAATACTCCCATCCTAAAAATCTTAGTCAACAATTTATTATCTTTAAAACCTCAAGAACTATCAAATATCGGCATGGCAAAGAAACCCAACAACCAGGCGAAGAATGCCCCTGTTACTCCTAAAGCTACTGTACCTAATACGCCAAACCGGCAGCAGGCTGCTGCACGCACTGCTGCTCCTGCCGGACAGAAAGACGGATTCATTTCGCGGTACTATGAGTGGCTGGTGGTGGCGGGTATATGTGTGCTTACTTATTTGTTCTTCAAAGAGATACTCAACAACCAGCTCACCAACTGGGACGACCTTGGCTATATCATCACCAATCCGCTGATCAAAGACCCATCGATGGAGGGGCTGAAAAAGATATTCTCTATAGATAACCCGGTAATGGGTAACTATCACCCGCTTACCATCATGCTCTACTGGATAGAGTACAGCCACTATGGCCTGGAGCCCTGGATCTACCATTTCGACAGCCTCATCTGCCAGATACTGGTGACCATTGCGGTGTACCTGTTTGTAAGGGTGCTTACCCGCCGCCCTGTGGCTGCGGCAGTGGCAGCATTGCTGTTCGGGCTTCATCCTATGCATGTGGAAACAGTTGCATGGGCAGCAGGAAGGAAGGACATTATCTACGGATTGTTTTATGTGCTGTCGCTTACCTGCTATGTGTATTATCTGCGGTCGACAGCTAAGAGCAGGAAGATCGTTTTTTATAGCGCTACCATCGTATTATTTGCGCTTTCGCTGCTGGCTAAGTCGGTGGGTGTTACGCTGCCTATAGTTTTCTTCCTTGTAGATTTACTCGAAGGCAGGACTTTGTTTGTTGGAGGAGATAACCCATACGGCATTATTGGCGACCGTAAGAATGGTAAGTTCAACTACTTGCTGTTCCTGGAGAAAATACCACATTTGGGACTTGCTTATCTTTTTGGGAAGATATCGATATATGCACAGACGAAGATAGGCGCGCTGGGGACGCTTGACGTGAGCTTTACGTGGGTGGAGCGCATAGCCATTGCGGGGTACAACGTGGTTACTTATCTATGGAAGGCGGTGGTGCCGGTGGGCATGTGCAACTTCTACCCCTACCCTATGAAGGTAAATGATGCATTGCCGGGCTACTTCTACCTGTACCCGCTGGCGGTGCTGGCCCTGCTGTTTGCCGTATTCTGGCTGGGGCGCAAGAACAAAATACTGGTCTTCGGTTTCGGTTTCTTCCTCGTGAACATCGCGCTGCTGCTGCAACTTATACCTGTGGGCGGCGCTGTAATGTCCGACCGTTATACCTATCTGCCCTACCTCGGGCTGTTCGTTATCGCGGGCTGGTTTATATCCGGCTTTTTCGAGAATGGGGCTAAGCGGCAGACGGGTTATATACTTGTCGGGGTAACGGTGGCGTACTCTATGGTATTCGGTTACCTGACCAATGAGCAATGCAAGGTATGGTATGACTCGGTGAGCCTGTGGCAGAATGATATAGAGCTGCATCCATCCAACCCTGTATCCTACTTCTACCTGGGCCAGGAATATTATTCACGGTATGAAAAGGCCGTCACGCCAGCAGATCAGAAGAGATACGAGGATTCGGCGCAGCGATATTTTATGGCATCGATAGAGCGGAAGCCCGATTATATCAACCCGATCATCTGCCTGGCTGAGCTGCAGCGCAGCACCGGCCAGATAGATGCGGCAAAGTCCACTTACTTCCAGGCCATGGCTATCAATGCCGCCCATACGGAGAACAAAGTGCAGAACAAGGACGAGAGCGTGATGCTGGGCCTGGGTGTGATCTACGCCATCAAAAAGCAATACG
>CAINOM010000557.1 GCA_903851455.1 uncultured Bacteroidota bacterium
CTAACGGCCACCAGACCTATTGTGCGGATGCGCGCGATATAGAGAAGATTACCTGGCTGCACTTACTGCCCGAGTATCTTTAAGTACTGGCCACTGCTGAAGACACCCAGCGCCTTTTGCACTACTTCATCATCGCGCAGGATGATGGCATAGTATCCGTTGTCGCGGAACAGGAAGCGGGCTATCTGGGCTTTTACCTGCAGCCTGAAGTAACGATAACTCTCGCGGTTGGCCAGCACTTTGCGGGCCGTCACAAGATCAGCAGGCTTCAGCAGACCAAGGTAAGTACCTATGATCTGGTCTTCGCTTTCGAAGGTCTCGTTGAAGTCTACAATATTCTTATAGTGCATTTTGGACTTGTTGCGGATGAAGTAGTCCCAGGTCGCTGTTTTCAGTTCCTGGCTATAGACAAGGTTAAGTAATGGGGCAGACAGTTTTGCAGTATCATAAGGTACAAACACATCTGGCTTTATGCCGCCGCCGCCATATACCACCCTGTTTTTAAAGGTAAAGTATCGCGTGGTGTCCACCTGCTTCATGGTATCGCGGCCGGTGAGTTCGCCGTTCTCGAAGCGCTTTTCATAGTCCTGCATATAGGCGTCCCTGCCCTTCGCAAATGAGCGCTGTATGCAGCGGCCCGAAGGCGTGTAATACTTTGCAGTAGTGAGCCGCAGGGCCGCGCCGTCAGGCAGGTTGTACTGTTCCTGCACAAGGCCCTTACCAAAGGTGCGCCGGCCAATGATCACCCCGCGGTCCCAGTCCTGTATGGCACCGGCAACGATCTCACTGGCAGAGGCAGAGCTTTCATCCACGAGCACAATCAGCTTGCCTTGTTCGAACAGGCCTTTATTACCGTTGGCCCTGAACTCCGACTTGAGCGTGTGTATGCCCTTGGTGTAAACGATCAGTTTCTTGTCATCCAGGAAGTCGTCGCAGATGTTGGTAGCCGCATCCAGGTAGCCACCGGGATTATCCCGAAGGTCAAGTATCAGTTGCTTAGCGCCCACGGAGACAAGCTTCTTCAGCGCATTCGTAAACTCTTCGTAGGTGGTGGCGCTAAACCGGTTCACTTTAATAAATCCGGTCACGGAATCAAGCATCAGGCCGGCATCTACGCTATAAATGGGAATTACATCGCGTGTGATTGATACCAGTTTGGGCAGGCCATTTGCTACCTGTTTCAGCGTTACATACACATTGCTGTGCTGCTTACCCTTGAGCAGGTGAACGATACGGGAAGAGTTAATGGCGGTGCCGGCAACAAGGCTATCCCCCACCTTTATCAGCTGGTCGCCGATCTCAACCCCGGCGCGGCCTGCGGGGCCATTCTCGATCACAGAAGTAACACGTATGGTATCCCTGATAATGGAGAACTCAACACCAATCCCGGAAAAGCCACCTTCAAGGTCGTCATTAACGCCCTGCAATTCTTCGGCAGGTATGTAAACTGTATGGGGATCAAGCGGATTAAGTATGCCGGATATGGCGTCTTTGTAGAGCAGGTTGCTGTTTACGGAATCTACGTACTTTTCGTTGATCAGGTCTATTATTTCCTCCAGGCGGTCATTTCGCTCTATAGCAGTACCGATGTCACGCTTATTACGCAGGGTATCACGCAAATTAAAGCCGAACACCATGCCGACAACCAATACTATTGAAAATAAAAGCGGCGTCCAAACCTTCTGCCTGTCTCCCTGTCCCATTATTTATTAAAAACTGCGCAAAGGTACGCCAAATGTTATATCTGCTAAAAAGGAAAGGCACCACTAAATAGCATTGGGTAAATTACTTACCAGGCTCATCAGTTACCGCATCAGTAGCCAGGCGGAAACCTAAGTTCCACTGGCGGGTATCGGGATCGGTCTTACTGCGGTATACGCTGCGGCAAATGATATCATCGTCATAGTAAGACCCCCCGCGAAGCACACGCTTTTCACCGGTTTTCGGACCCTTAGGATTCACTTCATCAATTGTGTTTTTGTAGTAGTCTTCGCCGTACCAGTCTGCTATCCACTCGCATACATTGCCTGCAAGATCGTAGATACCAAGCTCGTTGGGCTCCTTTTTGCCTATTGGGTGTGCGGCGCCATCCGGCTTGCCGTACCAGGCTACATCCTTGAGCCTGTTGCTGCCCGCATAAGTATTGCCACTGGCATATTTACCACCCCTTGCTGCATATTCCCATTCAGTCTCCGTAGGCAGGCGGTAGTGTTTGCCGGGAAATTTCGCATTGAGCTTACGGATGAATTCCTGCACATCATCCCAGTTTACCATTACTACCGGGCAGTCATCGCAGTCCTTATTTACGTAGTTGACGCCATTGTACGCCGGTGGGTAAATCCCCATCAGCTTGCGCCACTGGCCGTTGGTCACCTCGAATTTGCCGATATAGAAACTGGCAACAGTAACGCGATGATAGGGGCGCTCGTCATCATATTCCTTGGCAAGAAATTTGGTGTCATCGCAACCCATAAAGAAGGATCCTCCCTTTACAGCTATCATCTGGAAATTCAGGTCGGCCTGGCAAAAACCGGGGACACTGATCAGTATAAAAGCAAATAACAATAAAGTGTTTTTCATCTGCGTGCTGTTATGTGTTTGGTATAATAGTACCTGCGAATGTACAAATTATCATTACTGCATCATATATGCTTACAGGTTTCAAATAAAAATTAACAGATTTGACCCGGAAGGCCAAAAAATAAGAGCGAAGATGGCCTGCGTTTTCACGCTTTCCATGCTTCGCTCTTCAACCGTGCGGAAGAGGAGATTCGAACTCCCCTGCCCGTTAAAGGCGCTACCACCTCAAAGTAGTGCGTCTACCAGTTTCGCCACCTCCGCGTTTGAGGAGCGCA
>CAINOM010000558.1 GCA_903851455.1 uncultured Bacteroidota bacterium
CAGGGGGTGGAAGATGAACGTGGCCGGATAGCCCGCGAATTGCACGACGGTATCGGCGGGATGTTATCTGCGGCTATGATGCGGCTGATGTCCATTCGCCATGAAATAAAAGAGATAACCACCGTGCCTGCTTACGAGGAAGCCATAGGCCTGATGGACGAAATGGGCGATGAAATAAGAAATACCGCGCACAACCTGATGCCCGAAGTCTTGCTGAAACAGCCGCTGCCGGATGCGATAAGGAATTATTGCAACAACCTGCAGGCTGGCAATTCGCTGCATATAGACTTTCATTCGTTCGGCACCTTCGATGCGATCACTCAAAAAAACAAACTGAACATTTACCGTATTGTACAGGAACTGCTGAAGAATATTCTGCAGCACGCTAATGCACAACATGCACTGGTGCAACTGCTGATGAATGAGCAGCTGCTGACCATAACAGTAGAGGATGATGGAAAAGGCTTTAACAATGATGAGATAAAAAAAGGAATAGGACTGCATAACCTGCAAACACGTGTAAACAGCATGTATGGTCATTTCACGATAGACTCGGAAGTGAACAGGGGAACTTCAATATATATTGAATTTGACGCTCAGAAGCTAATATCATGAAACAACGGAAGATCAAAATATCAATAGCTGATGACCACCCGCTTGTAATAAACGGGCTGCACCACATACTGAGCAACTCCGCAGATATGGAGATCATAGACAGCTATATTGACGGCACCGCGCTGCTTTCAGGTATTGTACAAAAAGAGCCTGACGTATTATTGCTCGACATACACATGCCCGGCCAGACAGGGGACGAACTGGCGGTGATCATAACTGAGAAATATCCTGCCGTGAAAATACTGGCGCTTACCAACCTGGATAATGTCTACTACATCAAAAACATGCTGCGCAGCGGGGTGCATGGATATATATTGAAGACGACAAGAGAAGAAATATTGCTGGAGGCAATAAGAACCGTTTATGCAGGCGGACAATACCTGGAGCCCGTACTTAAGGACAAAGTGCTGATCGATGCGCTGCAAACAAGGCGGCAGGTGTCGGCTGATCCGGTGCTCTCGCGGAGGGAAAAGGAGGTATTACAGTTCATCGCATCAAACCTTACCAGCCAGCAGATAGCGGACAAGCTGTTTGTAAGTAAAAGGACCATAGATAACCACCGACTGAACCTGATGATAAAGCTGGACGTAAAAAATGTGGCAGCGAAAGAGAAGAAAGGTATTCAGCTGGGATTGATCGGATAGCCGATTATTCTTCTTCTTTCGCACGTTCATTTGCGCCGGTATTGTTCTCCTGCGCATGGGCGATCTCAAATTCAAGCTCGGCGTCTATGTTCTGCTCTTCTGCTTTTTTTGCTTTTTCCATCAGTTCTTCATGGTGCTCCTGCAGGTAGGCGAGCTTCTTTTTTCCGTAGGAGAATCGCGTAATAACCACAAACAAAACGGGCACAATGAATATAGCAAGCGACGAAGCGGCAAGCATACCACCAAGGACGGTAAACCCAATGGTATTACGTGCAACAGCACCGGCGCCGGTAGCAAAGACCAGCGGCATTACACCCAGGATGAATGCCAGTGAGGTCATGATGATGGGGCGCAGCCGGAGCTTAACCGCATCCAGTGTGGACCTGATCAGTTCCTCACCCCGATCCACACGTATCTTGGCAAACTCAACGATCAGTATTGCGTTCTTCGCCGAAAGCCCGATGAGGGTGATGAGGCCTATCTGCGCATAAACGTTGTTGGTGAGTCGGGGGATGCATATGAGCATGAGTATGGCCCCGAATGCACTGATAGGTACTGCCAGCATTACAGAGAACGGCACCGACCAGCTTTCGTAGAGTGCTGCCAGGAAGAGGAACACAAAGGTGATGGAGAAGATGAAGATATAAACAGTCGTTTTGCCTGCTTTGATCTCCTCATAGCTCAACCCGGAGAATTCATACGTATATCCCTGCGGCAAAACCTTGGCGGCGGTCTCCTTGAGCACTTCAATTGCCTGTCCGCTGCTATACCCTTGCACACTCTGGCCGCCCACATTAGCCGAACGAAATATATTAAAATGCGTGACCAACGGCGGCGCCTCGGTTGCCTTATAATTGACAAGCGTACTTAGCGGTACCATTGCCCCGGATTGATTGCGCACATAATATTTGTTCATATCGGATATCAGTGCGCGAAATGTGGTATCTGCCTGCACTACTACGTGATAGGTACGGTTGTAAAGCGTAAAGTTGTTTACGAAAAGGCTGCCCATATAGGCCTGCATAGTGGTAAATACATCGGATACATTCACCCCCAGTTTTTCACATTTGTCCCGGTCAAGTGTAAGGTCTATGCTGGGCGTATGAGCAGAATAATAAGAATAGGCGCTGGCAGTTGCTGGGTTCTTATGTAAAGCGTCAACAAACTTCTTCACCACTGCCTCAAATTGGTGCACATCATCTGTTGTTCCGCTTTGCTCTATCTCCATACTGAAGCCGGCCGCCTGGCCGATACCCCGTATAGGCGCAGGCGCTGTAACGACCACATTCGCATTCTTTAGTCCTGCGGCAGCAATACGCTTTTTGATCACGGCAATGATCCCTCCTGTGCCATTTACCTGCTCGTCTGGCTTTGAGCGATCATCCCAAGGCTTCAGCATAACGAAAATTGTACCGCAATTTGAAGTCGTACCGGAATTAAGAATATTAAGTCCTGATAACGCAGCATAATGATTTACTCCCGGAGTAGTACCGACAATTTCCATGAGCTTCGTGATAAAGGCAACAGACTGCGTAGTGGCTGTCGCCTCCGGCAACTGATAGGTGATTTGCAGCCTGCCATCATCTTCCGATGGAATGAACCCCTTGGGTTTATTCATAAACATGACTACAGTTCCGGCACAAATCAATACCAGCAAAATGACGACATACCTTGAGCCCTTAATACAGCGCCGCACGCCATTCGCATATTTGCCCGCGACACGCTCAAACCATGCATTGAAACGGAAGAAGAATTTGCCGAGCCACTTAGAGTCTTTATTAATTTTGGTCGGCTTCAGGAGAAGGGTGCAGAGCGCCGGAGTCAGGGACAACGCTATGAAAGCCGAAAGAATAACCGAGATCGCTATAGTGATGGCAAACTGCTGGTACAGGCGACCAACTATACCAGGAATGAAGCCCACCGGAACGAATACAGCAGCGAGTATCAATGCAATGGCAACAACCGGAGCCGAAATATCCTTCATAGCCCGGTAAGTTGCTTCCTTGGCGGACATACCTTGCTCATCAATATAATGCTGCACAGCCTCCACTACTATAATGGCATCGTCTACCACAATACCTATGGCCAGCACAAAGCCAAACATAGTAAGTGTGTTAACTGTAAAACCGAGCGGTATAAAAAAGCAAAACGTGCCCAGAATAGAGACCGGTATGGCCATGATCGGAATAAGAGTAGAGCGAAGGTTTTGGAGGAATAATAATACCACGAGCGCAACAAGGCCAAGCGCTTTAAGCAATGTATCTATTACCTCGTGCATTGACACTTTGATGATCGTAATGGACTCAAACGGCACTTTATAATCAATATCGGCAGGAAATGATTTTTTTAGCTGCTCCATGGCGGCATAAACATTGTTGGCCGTCTCCAGGGCATTACTGCCGGGGCCCTGGTAGATCATCAGGTAGGATGCGGGTTTACCATCTACAAAGGAATTGCTGGAAAATGTGAACTTGCCAAGTTCCACTCTCGCTACATCTTTCAGATATATTAATTCGCCGGTCGCCGGAATGGTTTTAACTATGACCTTTTCAAAATCTGACGCATTTTTGAGCATCCCGTTTACGAGAATGCCCAACTCAAAAGTCTGTGAATTTTGCTGCGGCGGCGCACCTGCAGCGCCAGCGGCCACCTGCACGTTTTGCGCATTTAAAGCAGCAATAACATCAGCAGGCGTCAGGCTGTGTGCGGCCATTTTTTCCGGGTCCATCCATATACGCATGCTGAACTGGTCTGTTCGCGCAGTGATGTCCCCTACCCCCGGCACTCGCAGCAAGGCGTCCTGTATATATATGTTGCTGTAGTTATCAATAAAAGGTCTGTCGTGGCTTCCCTTGGGCGAATAGATGGCGATCATCATCAGCATGCTTGGGTTTTTAGCCCGCACGGTCATCCCCAGCCGACTGACTACTGATGGCAGCAATGGTGTGGCTATCCCGACACGGTTCTGAACATTAAGAGCTGCAATGTGTACGTTAGTGCCAATATTAAAGGTAACATTTATGCTTACGGCACCGGTATTGGTATTGGTGCTTTGCATGTACTCCATACCAGGTGTACCATTTATCTGCTCCTCAATAGGCGTGGCAACGGTTTGTTCCACCGTTTGCGCATCTGCACCCGTGTACTGGCCAGATACAGAAACAGAAGGCGGCGAAATATTGGGATACTGATCGACCGCGAGATTGAATATGCATATAGCGCCCGATATCATCAGCACCATCGATATGACGATAGCGGTAACCGGGCGTTTTATGAATGTATTTGCGATCATTTTAAAAATTCAAAAGTCAAAATTCAAAAGTTAAAAAGCACTTTACCCGATCATGTGTTTTGGGGTTCTTCGCCTTCAGGCTTGTTCAGCTCCCTGGACTTCTGTATTTCGTATTCCAGTTCGGGATCTATATTTTCTGCTTCTACCTTCGCGGCTTTCTCCATTAGTTCGTCATGGTGGGCCATCAGGTATTCGAGTTTCTTCTTGCCATAGGATACGCGCGTAATGATAACAAAGAGCACAGGCACTATGAATATGGCCAGTGTAGAGGCGGCAAGCATACCACCGAACACCGTAAAACCAATAGTGCGACGGGCAATGGCGCCAGCGCCCGTGGCCAGCATCAGCGGCAACACACCAAGGATGAAGGCCAACGACGTCATAACAATAGGTCTCAGGCGAAGCTTGACCGCCTCAAGGGTTGATTTTATCAGGTCCTCTCCCCTGTCTACGCGCACCTTGGCGAACTCAACGATCAGGATCGCGTTCTTCGCTGCCAGACCGATCAGGGTGATAAGACCGATCTGAGCATAGACGTTGTTGGTAATATGCGGCAGAAAGACCAGCGTCAGTATAGCCCCAAAAGCGCCAATAGGCACGGCAAGCAGCACCGAGAACGGCACCGACCAGCTCTCATAAAGGGCCGCGAGGAACAAAAACACAAAGGTGATGGAGAAGATAAAAATGTAGATGGTAGAAGCCCCGGCCTTGATCTCCTCGTAGCTTAGCCCGGAGTATTCATATGCGTATCCTTGTGGTAAAACCCTGTCTGCTACCTTCTTCAAAGCATCCAGCGCCTGCGTACTACTGTAGCCATCGGCGGGCGAACCATCGATCTCAGCAGAACGGAAGATATTGAAGTGCGATATAAGCGGAGCAGCTTCCGTGGGCTCATAACTGATCACCGAGCCCATCGGCACCATGCCCCCAGCCTGGTTGCGCACATAGTATTTGTCCATGTCCGACACCAGCTCACGGAAGGCCGTGTCTGCCTGCACCACAACGTGAAAGGTCCGGTTGTAGGTGGTGAAGTCATTAATATACAAGCTGCCCATGTATGCCTGTATGGTAGTAAACACATCTGCGATATTTACGCCGAGCTTCTCGCACTTCTCGCGGTCTACGGTAAGATTGATATTTGGCGTATGGGCAGTGTAATAACTATATGCTTTAGATATGGCAGGGTCCTTATTGGCTTCTGTAATAAATTTGTTCACGACATTTTCAAAGGCATGTACATCGTCACTGGTATTGCGTTGCTCGATCTGGAAGCTGAAACCGACGGTCGCACCAACACCGGGGATAGGTGAAGGTTGTATCACCTGCACATTGGCGTTATTTATTCCGGCAGAATCTATACGTTTCTGCAACTCACCAACAATACCCGGCACCCGTTCACCATCTTTCTTACGCTCGTCCCAGGGCTTAAGCTGAACGTAGATGGTACCGCAATTGGAATTGGCGGCGTTCGTCACAACATTAAGACCCGAAAGGGCTGCATAGTGCCCTACACCTGGCGTGGACTCGACAACCTTCATGAGCTTAGTCATAACGGCCACGGATTGCGAAGTGGCATAAGCAGGAGGCAACTGGAAGGTGACATAAAGATTACCATCGTCCTCTGAAGGAATAAAGCCGGTGGACTTATGCCGGAATAAGAACACAGCGCCAACGCAGATACACAAAAGAATGATGACCACGTAGCGGGCGCCCTTAATACTAAGCTTAACGCCATTTGTATATTTGTCCGTAACCTTTTCGAACCATTTATTGAAACGGGAGAATAGCTTATTTAACCCTTTGGCCTTTTCTGACGGCACTGTTGGTTTCAACAGCAGCGTGCAAAGCGCCGGCGTTAAAGAAAGCGCGATGAACGCAGAAAGGATAACGGATATGGCGATGGTTATCGCAAACTGCTGGTAAAGCCGGCCCACGATGCCGGGAATGAAACCAACCGGAACAAATACTGCTGCAAGGATAAGTGCAATAGCAACAACCGGCGCGGAAATATCCTTCATGGCCGTGTAAGTGGCCTCCTTGGCAGACATCTGGTGCTCGTCAATATAGTGCTGTACCGCCTCTACCACAATGATCGCATCATCAACCACAATACCTATTGCCAGCACAAAACCGAACATAGTGAGCGTGTTGATCGTAAACCCAAGAGGTATGAAGAAACAAAAAGTACCAAGGATAGAAACCGGTATGGCAAGCACCGGAATAAGCGTGGACCGGAGGTTTTGAAGGAAGACGAACACTACGATCGCCACCAGGCCAAGCGTTAGCAACAGAGTAACGACCACATCACTCATGGACACCTTTACAACAGTTACGGATTCAAAGGGAACTTTGTAGTCGACATCGGCAGGAAATGATTTCTTAAGCTGTGCAAGGACATCATATATACCGTTCGCAGTTTCAAGTGCATTGCTGCCGGGGGCCTGGTAGATGAGGAGGTAAGAGGCTCGTTTACCATCTACAAAAGAATTACTGGCGAAGGTGAACTTACCAAGTTCCACCCTGGCAACATCTTTCAGGTGCACTAATTCGCCGGTGGCAGGTACAGTTTTCACAATGACATTCTCAAACTCAGAAACCTTGCTGAGACGGCCGTTCACAAGTATGCCAAGCTCAAATGTCTGTGTCTTTTGCTGCGGTGGTACACCGGCCGAGCCTGCGGCTACCTGCACATTCTGCGCATTCAGTGCGGCAATAACATCGCTGGGAGTCAGGCTGTATGACGCCATTTTCTCCGGGTTCATCCAGATACGCATACTGAAGTCGTCGGTGAACCTATTGATGCTGCCTACACCCGGAACGCGCAGGAGGGCATCCTGCACAAAGATGTTGGTGTAGTTGTCCAGGAAGGTGATATCATGTGAACCTTTGGGGGCGTATATGGCCACCATCATGAGCATGCTGGGGTTAACAGCACGAACGGTGAGACCAAGGCGGCTTACCACTGCAGGCAACAAAGGAGAGGCGATACTTACACGGTTCTGCACATCCAGTGTCGCAATATCAATGTCGGTACCAATTTTAAAGGTAACGTTCATGGACATCTGGCCGTTATTGGTATTGTTGCTCTGCATGTATTCCATGCCGGGCGTACCGTTCACCTGCTGCTCTATGGGTGTGGCAACCGTTTGCTCTACCGTTTGTGCATCGGCGCCGGTAAACTGGCCGTTAACCTGCACTACGGGCGGAGTAATATCGGGGTACTGATCTATGGCCAGGTTAAAAATGCAGATAACACCAGTGATCGCCAATACAATTGATATTACGATAGCTGTAACAGGCCGTTTTATAAAGGTGTTAGCGATCATTTCTTATAAATCAATGGTTATAAAGTCAAAATCAAAAATTCACTTTTCATACGCTTAGTTACCGCTCCCCGCTGTTTTGGTCGAGGCGGTTGTATCTCCGGCCGGGTGAGCACCAGGCTTCTTTTCCGCTGCCGATATCTGTGATCCGTCGTGAAGCGACTGAACACCATCTATTACAATTTTCACACCTTCCCGGATACCGTCTTTTACGATCACATTTGGTCCTATTGTGGCGCCGAGATGCACCTTCCGCTGTAGCGCAACCAGGCCGGTTTTTGGAGCTTCGCCCTGCTTTTTGGCGGTGTCGGTATGGCTAACGATGACCGTATCCTTGGCCTCAAATACAAAGTATTCGCCCATTTGCTCCACAATAGCCTTGTTGGGTATCAGCATCTGCGGTGTCGACTCCTGGTTGTGTACCCTCACCACGCAACTCATTCCGGATCTCAGGGTATAGTCTTTGTTTGGAAACACGAGCCGCACCCGGATAGAGCCGGTCTGCGCATTTACAGCGCGGTCGATAACAGATATCTGGCCCATAGAAGGATAGAAAGAATTGTTGGGTAAAATGAGCGTAAACAAAGAATCTAAATTGCTGCCTTTTCCGTGTTGAAGTTCTTCGAAATGCGTCAGCTGTTTTTCATTGATGAGTATGTCCACACCCATCGGGTCATCGGTAGAAATAGTATTAAGAATGGTCTGGCCTACAGTAACCATATCACCAAGCTTCACCATGCTAAATCCGATCGTACAATCAAAGGGAGCCGTTATCACAGAGTAGTTGAGGTTTGTTTTGGCATTTTTCAGGGCTTCCTCAGCAGCCTTTACTGTATTCTTCGAGTTTTCCAGTGTCACCATTGCATGATCATACAGCTGTTTGGCAACGGCCTTCTGGCTGTTGAGGTATGAATAGCGGTCGGCATCCTGCTGCGATTGCTTTAAGGTGCCTTCCGCCACCTTGAGGTTATCTGCCGCAGCGTTATAATTGGCCTCATAGATCCGCCTGTCTATCTCATATAGGCGTTGCCCTTTTTTTACGTGGCTGCCTTCCTTAAAAAGAATGGCAGTAATATACCCCTGCACCTGCGGCAATAGATTCACCTGGCTCAAAGCTGCAGTAGTAGCGGTATACCGGTCGAAGTAAACCACCGGCTGCGTCCTGACCGTAAAAAGATTTACAGGAACAGGCTGCGCTTTGGGCGGCTGTTTTTGCTCGCAGGAGAACAGGAACAGGAAACTAAATGCAGACAATATTGTTTTGGTCACTTTATTCATAAAGTATTTTTTTGCCGTTTATCCGTTTTAACCGATCATCCTGGTAAACCGGGTAATCTGATTTTATTATTCATTTAGACCCACTAAGAACTGCGGGCAATGTGTTCAATACTATTTAATGGGTATCACCCCCATCGCCTTTTCAACATCTATTTTGCTGGACAACAACTGGAACAGCGCATTGGTATACCCTATCTCCGATGCTATCAGGTTCGATTCAGCCACGATCATATTCAGGTAGGCTACTATCCCCTCCTTGTATTGCAGGGAAACAATGCGGTATACGTTTTTTGCCCGTGTCACATTCTCTTTCATCAGCTTCCAGTTGTAAAGATTGCCCTTGTAGTTGGCCATTGCTGTGGTATACTGGGTATATATCTGCGATTTAAGGCTCGCTTCCGACCACGTAACTATATCCTCCTGCAATCTCGATTTATGCATATTTCCCAACCGTGAAAACCCTGTGAACAAAGGGATATTCAGGGAAAGGCCGAAATAAGAATAAGGATACGCATTCTTAAAAAGGTCGGATGCGGAATTGCTTTCGAACTCATAATAATTATTATAAAAAACAGACACTGTAGGAAGAAATGCAAGGCCGTAATAAACAGTCTGCTGATGCTGAATATCCCGCACCGTGCGAATAAGCTGGTATTCAGCCCGGTTGTCGTATTGCAATTGCTGGGCAGTATCAAAATATATTTCCTGCATCATCTGCAACGTATCGAAGGCCACATTGAACTGCTTTTCTGGCGGATACCCCATATATTGTTTTAATACAGCGTATTCAGGCGTTACATTTTCGATCTGCTGTTTCAGTTGTACCAGTGAATTATTCAGCGTAATGATCGCTTCCTCGTAGTCCGTTTCGTCCACAATACCTCCTACGAACTGGTGGTAGGTATCCTGCACATTCCTGTCGAGTCTTGCCGTGTCTTCTTTAAGCACATTGATCTGCTCGAGAGACAACAAAAGGGCATAGAATGATTTACACACCACCGAAACAATATAAATTTTGGCGGTATCTGTTATTTGCTCTGCTTGTTTTACATAAAGGGGCGCAGCTTGTGCCGCATATAACAACTGGGGGTTGAAGATCGTTTGGGTAACCGACAGCTCAGGTATACCGGAATTGACTATCCCGGTGTGCGTTTGTAAAGGCGGCCCGCCGGCAGAGTCTGAAATAAAAGATGTTGGGAGCGTATTATAATGCAGCACATTAGCCGACAAATTGACCTGGGGCAGCCAACCCGATAAATTAATAGCGTTTGTTGTTTTGGCAATGCTGGTATTTATCTTGCCCTGGTTAATAATTGGCTGGTGCTTTAGCGCATAGTCCACACATTGCTGTAGTGTCAGCGTTTCGGCAGCGCCGGAACTATCTACCTGCGCGAACGATAATCCCGGTATCGCACAAAGCATAATAATGCCGGCGAACAGGTAAGCACCTCTTCTTTTAACTAAATATCTCCTGGATACCATTTGCATGCGTTTAATATTGGGCTTGCAGATAAAGCAATTAAATTACGGATACGCTACATCTATAAATGCAGCACTACTGGATAGTAGCAACAACTGAGAGATAAAAATCAGACCTGCAGCCGGTGATGCTGAAGATAAAGTGGCGCGGGGCCCGCTAAGGCCAGGGGTTGCTCCTGTGTTGTTTGCAACCGGGCGTGGCTGTCATACAGGGAAAGCAGCACCAGTGAAATCAGCGCAGATAATACGAAAAGGGAATTTAAATCGACACCGGGAGTTTGTGCGGTGCCTGCACGAACGACTTTAGTAAGATACTCATGACGGTCCCTGCAGCCATCCTTTAGTCTCTTATTGAAAGAGAGTGCAGAGCTATAGTGCGCAGGGTCTACTTTCTGCTCAATTATTTTCTTGGAAGCACTGGAAAAAACAATGCAAATCACAGCCATAAAGAGCCATATGTAGCGCTTTACACTGAAATTCTTGCTATTGTTTTTACCCACCATTATTTGAAATATGTGACAAATCTAATGCTAATAAGTTTATTGTGCCGCAATAAACTTTGTTAATAATTTTTAAAAAAGCACACTAAACCAATACCTGAC
>CAINOM010000559.1 GCA_903851455.1 uncultured Bacteroidota bacterium
CATCAAAGTAAAACGCATTTTCGTGTACGTCCGTGTTTGCCGGGGAATGAGCAAAAAAGTCAGTTGTCTTATAATATTTTGACGAACTCCAGGACCACACCTGCTTTCCCGTAGAATCAAATTCCACTACTGTACCAAAATTAATTCTTCTGCCTGGCACGCTCGTACTATCGCCCGGCAACGTTACCGTTTCCAGTCCCAGCGTCATGTAATTGCCGTTGGCTAACCTGCTAAAGGCATGATGGAAATTATCTTTTTTGCTGCCCTGCTTTGTATCATCATTACCTGCTACGCTCCATAATGTATCACCATTATAATTTACCTCAGCCGGCCAATTGTTTAACAACATAGTAATTGTGCCTTGCGGAGACAGTTTCAGATCGCGGCAGTAGCTCCCCTGAGAAGGAAGATACCACACAGGATTACCGCTCATATCGTAGAGGGTCATCGTTGCGTCTGAAAATATATAGCTATCCTCGTATTTCCGGGCTTTTTTCAGTATCCTGACCCGGTTAAGAGCTGTATCCACCGCAGACATGATCCCCGTGCTAAAGTGATGAAGCTGCCCTTTCTTTACTGCATTACTTTTTCCGTAAACGGTTCTCCAGGTGTATTGCTTACCAAAGGCAGGCACTTCTGCTATCACTTTTTCCTCACTGCAGCTGATTGTTTTTATGATGTTCTTCTTAAAAGCATCCGATGAATAATAATTGCCGGCTGCAATTTCAATTGAATACGCCTTTTCTTTTTCGCCGGGAGCAGGCGAAAAGCCTATTATCAGGTAGTTCAGTGTACTGCCTTCTTTCGGAAGTGCTTGTGACCACACTGCTGATGGTATGAATAAAACAGCAAAAAATATACTAACAACTATGCGCATAGGGTTATCTTTTACAAAAGACAGCGGCAACTACCCTTTTGCTTCCTCCCACTTCCTCCTGCCCTCACCGGCAAATACATGCCTTTCGCTATGGTAAGAGGAGCGCACCAGCGGGCCACTCTCTACATAGTCCAGCCCCATTCTATAACCCTCTTCGCGAAAAAAAGCAAACTCATCAGGATGCACAAAACGCACTACCGGCAGGTGCTTTTGCGAGGGCTGCAGGTATTGACCCATGGTGACCACATCGCAGCCATTATCCGCCAGGTCTTGTAAAGATTGTAGTACTTCTTCTTTCTCCTCACCCAGTCCCAGCATAATGCCACTCTTCGTGCGCATGCCACCATCCTTAAGCCTGCGTATTACTTCAAGACTGCGGTGATACTTCGCCTGGATTCGAACTTTCTTGGTCAGCCGCTCTACAGTCTCCAGGTTATGCGAAACCACCTCTGGTGCTACATCAATGATGAGTTGCAGATTATCCCAGTCTCCCTTAAAATCAGGTATCAGCGTTTCCAGCGTGGTCTCAGGGTTCAGTGCCCTTACTGCCTTTATGGTATTTGCCCAGATGATAGACCCTCCGTCTTTTATTTCGTCACGGTCCACACTCGTTATCACGGCATGCTTCACTTTCATTAGATAGATGGCCTCGGCCACACGCTGTGGCTCATCCCAATCCACCGGTTCAGGCCTGCCGGTGGCTACTGCACAAAAACCACAGGAGCGCGTGCAGATATTTCCCAGTATCATAAACGTAGCCGTACCCTCGCCCCAGCATTCGCCCATGTTCGGACAATTGCCGCTTTCGCATATGGTGTGCAGCTTGTGGGTATCCACCAGCCCGCGCACATGGCGGTAATTCTCGCCCATGGGCAGTTTCACCCGCAGCCAGCTTGGCTTCTTTACCCTTGTCTCCTGATTTATGTCTACAGAACTAATAACCGGTAACTCCTGCATAGGCAACAAAATTAAACCAGTTTTTGCAGAATTGAACAGAATTTGCCGAATGGAGGGATTACAATAAGTTATGGAGGGAATCGGCGGTCACAAATCCTGAAATCGGCTCATCCTGAAAATCTTAGTCAGCTTTACCACCTGCGTCCGAACTGGAAGGAAACATACATGTCTGCAAAGTAGGGCTTGCCCGTCTGGTTGGCCATCAAGGCTATGGCTTGCGAATAGTACTCCACATTCACACCAGCCTCAGCGCCTATCACATTCTTCCTGTTCGCAGAAAAATCAAAGTGCAGGGCCGTTTTCAGGTGGCCACCGGGAATGAACTGCATTTCCCCCAGTCCCTTGCTGAAGCCTGCGCTACCTTCAATATCTCTCTGGTTCAGGAAGTCAGAACCAGTCTCCGGCGAATATTTTATTCCTCCCGGATAACCCGCAGCATAGATATAGTATGGCTTGAGCATGCCCAGCGAAGCGCCGATCACCCCCAACCAGTGGATGGAAACCGCGCCTGGATCAGGTTTGCCGGCCAGCATTTTCATAAAGCCTACACCTAATTTCAGCGCATAAAAATTATTGATCTTGGCGTATATGTACTTGGGAGAACCACTGGTAGAACCCGCTATAAGTGCAGTTATCTTTTGCTCGCGCGGATCTTTCTTTTCGGTCATTTCCAGTTGGAACAACCGCACTTTGTAAAACATGTCGCGCCGTTTCATATCCAGCGGCTTTATCTTGCCCAGGTCCGCAAATGCGCTCCATCCGTCAGTATTCAGCCGTATCCCCACGCTCATTTCGTGCCTTATTGGTTTCGGCCCTTTGCTCGCCGGAGTCTGATGTATCTGCTTAATGGCATGCTTGCTGGTGTCCGAAGATTTGGTTACCACCTGCGCACACGATTGCCCTGCCGAAATACTGCACAAAAGGATCAATATCCATATCCGGGCGGCTCTGTTCATAGTTATTGTTAGTGTAAATTACTAATTATATTTAATATGCGCGGCAACGATTTTGGCCATTCGGCAATTTACTTTGTAAATTTAACAAAAATTCAGCCATGACATCACGAGTAGAATATATAGGCGACCTCCGTACCATAGCCACCCACCTGCGTTCAGGCAACTCAATAGAAACCGATGCCCCGGTAGACAACCAGGGCAAGGGCGACCGTTTCTCCCCTACCGATCTCGTTGCGACAGCGCTCGCCACTTGCATCGTAACAACTATCGGCATAAAGGCGCCTTCCATCAATATCATTGGTGCAATGTGCAGCGTAGAAAAAATAATGACCTCAGCCCCACGCATGATAGGTGAGATCATCGTTACCATCGATTTCCCTAAAAGTGGCCCATACACAGACGAGGAAAAAAAACGCCTCTACGACATAGCCGTCAACTGTCCAGTACACCTGAGCCTTCATCCCGATTGCAAAAGAACGATCAACTTTAATTGGCCGGAGTAAAAATGTAATTGAGAAAAGACTAAATATCTTGTTGGTGCGTTATATAAACAGTACGATCTTGATTTCTCATGCGAACCGCCATACTATATCCCTCTTTTCTTTTGGTTGCCATGATGTGCGTGGTTAGTTGCAGGAAGAAAAGCAATTCAACCAGTGCTACGGAGCTAAACGCGTCTAAGTATATATCTAAAATGGCCGGCCGCCGCTTGTTCTCTGGCCATTATTCGCATAAATATCCACCCGACACGTCAGTACAAACAACTGATGTAATTGATACCCCATACTTAATTGAGCAGATAAGCAATAATTCCATCAATGCATTCGGAGAAGTACTGAATTGTTTTAGTGTCGATGACAGTTCGATGATTGCTACATTTAACTACAGCGAAGATGGCTGGTTTTCCACCGCCGCACAATTGACCTATTACTTTGTAAACGACTCAATAGTGTACGGCAGCTATGGCACTCATCATGAATACTGGATATCAACGTCTCTGCATACAGATTGAATGCCAGCTAATTCACCGACTTAATAATATTCAACCCTACCGTGCACTCCAGGCAACGCTTCGAAGAACAATAGTTATTATAAAGCTGCAGCAATGCCTGGCTCTGCGCTGCGTTCTCCACCTTCCATCCATTGTCATCCCACAGGCGAATGATGTTATTTTGCTCAGCAGGCACAGCCTCGAGCAACTGCAACGAGCGCTCCTGCAGCTTATGGGTGTCCTGCCGGGCAGCGTAGAGAAATTGGATCGGCGCTATGGTATTGATGATGATATTTTCAACAGAGGACTTACCCAATGACTTCTTCGAGACCTGCTTCTGTGGCGCATCAAACTGGAAATGGGTATCCCAATAACTACTTGCCGCAACATCCAGCAACGGCTCTATTTCTTTCACAGAATGCGTCTCTATGATCTGGGAAAATAAATGAATGGATTTATGCACCAGCGCGGCAAACTGGGCTATCCGCACCGTAGGGAAATTAGCCGGCCGCATCCGCAGGAATTTCCACAGATGTGCGGCAATAGGCTTCAGCTTGTATTTCTTTTTCAGGTAGTCATACTCCCGCTGCAGTTCCCGCGGATAGTCATCCTTAAAATCATCGTCCAGCATTCCAGCTTGCCCAAAAAACAGGGCCTCTAGTTGCGGCAGATTGTCTTTATGCCTCGTTGGTATATTCAGCGGCAGCGACTGCGCCAGCATCAGGAAATGAGTAGCGTTTGTCTTAAAACCAAAGTTGGCTGCCATACGCCAGTACAGCAGGTTCCGCCAGTCTTCAGCCGAGTTTTCGAGAAGCACGTTCCAGTCTGCAAGCTTCTGTTCCCACCGCTCGGCCAGCAGCCTGCTCATCCAGCCTTCTTTGGTTATTGACTTTACTTGCTGGTGCTGCCCTGCGCACGGCAGCTTTTGCGTTGCCTGCATCAGCCCGGCATAGTGCGAGATAATATGCCCCGGAATATGGTTCTTCAACTCAAGCGTTGGTGTATTTCCTGCCACATCCTTCACGTCATTTTCATACACCACATGCAGTATCAGGTTTTGATAAGCCGCATCGTTCTGGTGCCCATGCCGCAGCCAGTCGCTGCTCTTCAGGTGGTGTTCTATATTACCCACCAGTATTGTGTTGCCTATCTTTATTTTTCCTTCCAGGAAATCAGGCCCGGCATCTCTGTTAAGCTTGCCACAATAAACTACCGTCAGCGGTTCTCCGCTCACAGTGTGCAAACCACCCGGCTGATAAAGGCTATACTGCCATATGAATTGAAATAAGGCTTCGTTCATGGTTATTACTTATTACCGCAGACATAGCACAAAAATTAGCGTCTTAGCGCC
>CAINOM010000560.1 GCA_903851455.1 uncultured Bacteroidota bacterium
CTGTGCTATGAACTCGGGATCATTGAAACTGGTAAGGTAACCGGCCCGGGCTTTCTTGGGTACAAATTCTATGTTCTCCCTGTTGTCTGAATTGACGGTAATAGACAGTACGCGGATCTTGCCGCCGGAGATGAAAATATCGTTGCCTGATTCGAGCTCACGCAGTTTCAGCTCGCCCAGCTTAGACAAGTCCACCTTCAGCAGAGTGTCTACGGCGATGTGAAAATATTCGGCTATTCTTATGAGGTCTTCCAGGGGCGGATTTTTGCTCAGGCCGTTCTCGTGCGAGTTAAGCTTGGCACGGGTTATACCGAGATTGGCAGAGAGCTCATCCTGGCTTTGCTTTTTCCTGTTCCTGAGAAATTTCAGGTTGTCTGCCCAAAATAATTTTTGTTTTATCGCGCTCATTTTGTTATTATTACTAACCGGCTATTGTTATTAATACTAACAAATGTAGGTAATAATTTTTAGAAAGAAAAGAATGATCCCCGAAGCGAAAAAAGATATCATCAGCAGGCTGCAAAAAGACATTTTGCTTCGGGAGGGCTATAAGCATCAGCCGGCAGATGTAAAGGGGATAGCCGGTCTTGGGCCTGTTGAAGCTGCATTTCCCGGCCGCGCTTTTCCTACCGGCGCGATACATGAATTCCTGAATTTTGAGCCCGAGCATGGCGCCGCATCCGGCGGCTTTATAGCGGGATTGCTGAGCGTGCTGATGGCGCAGGGCGGGGCGTGCCTGTGGATAAGCACTGCACGGAAGGTGTTCCCTACTGCGCTGAGCATATTTGGCGTAGCGCCGGAGCGTATCATCTTCATCAGTGTGCAGCGCGAAAAAGAAGTGCTGTGGGTAATGGAAGAGGCTTTGAAATGCAAGGGCCTTGCGGGCGTGATCGCAGAGGTGCGCGAACTGACCTTTACACAATCGAGGCGGCTGCAACTGGCAGTAGAAACAAGCATGGTGACCGGCTTTGTTCTTCGCACGGATATACGCAGGCTGTGCACTACTGCATGTGTGGCGCGCTGGCAGATAAAGCCGGTGCCCAGCAGACTGGAGGCCGGGATGCCGGGCGTAGGGTTTCCGCGCTGGGAGGTAGAATTGCTAAGGGTGCGCAATGGCAAGCCTGGCAGGTGGACGGTGGAATGGTCGGGACAGCAATTCCAGTTGATAACAGAAAAGATAATTACAGTAACCATACCGGAACAGGTGAGAAAAGTAGGGTGATGATGAAAAGGTTTATGTCGATATGGTTCCCGCATCTGATCACAGACTGGTACACGGTTCGCCACCGCGAGCTGGCAGGTGTACCATTGATCTTTACCATCAAGTCGCGGGGAAGGCTCCTCATAACAGCAGCGAACGCGGAGGCGGAAAGGCAGGGTGTGTGCGCCGGTATGGTAGCGGCAGATGCAAAAGCCATCATGCCCGGCCTGCAGGTGGTAGATGAGATACCGGGGCAGGCGGAGCGGCTTTTAAGAGCAATAGGTGACTGGTGTATCAGGTTCACGCCCTGTGTGGCTATAGACATGCCTGATGGGTTGGTGCTGGATATAAGCGGTTGTGCGCAGTTGTGGGGCGGCGAGCAGGAATATTTAAAAGACATTGTAGCGAAGCTGGGCAAGCGAGGGTATGATATAAAAGTGGCTATTGCCGGCACCATAGGCACTGCATGGGCTGTGGCCAGGTTTGGGCATAGTGCGCAGATCATAGAACCCGGCGCACAGGTGGATGCCTTGCTGCGCCTGCCTCCGGCGGCCCTGAGGCTGGAGCCGCTTGTTTTAGACCGTTTGCGCAAACTTGGTTTTCAGCGGGCGGAAAGTTTTATAGGTATAAAGCGATCGGCACTGCGCAGGCGTTTTGGCGAGGGACTGCTGCTGCGGCTGGACCAGGCGCTGGGCAAAGAACCGGAAGTGATCGTACCGCTACAACACATAGCTCCATATGAAGAGCGGCTGCCCTGCATGGACCCGATAAGAACTGCTGCAGGCATAGAGATAGCCATACAAACGCTGCTGGAAATGCTTTGCAAACGACTGAAGGGTGAAGAGAAGGGCATAAGAACAGCTATGCTGAAATGCTACAGGATAGATGGACAGGTAGTGCAGGCAGAGATCAGCACCAATAAGGCAACGCGAAACACCAGTCATTTGTTCAGGCTGTTTGAACTGAAGGTACCCGGTATAGAGCCCGCACTGGGTATAGAGCTCTTTACACTTGAAGCCACAAAGGCTGAAGACATTGATGCAGCGCAGGAAGCATTGTGGACTGTGGAAGGTTGTGGCCTGGGAGATACCGATCTTGCTGAATTGCTGGACCGAATAGCAGGCA
>CAINOM010000561.1 GCA_903851455.1 uncultured Bacteroidota bacterium
AAGAAATAAACAGGTATGGAGTAAAGTATTATATACATTGGTGCGAACCTCGCAGCCATCGTTTTTTCATGCTTAGAGACAGCACAGGTAAACCATACCCCTATATCGATGCAGACAAAGGCGGATGCCTGACCGTTTTTACTATTAATCCCTGACATATAAGATTCACTGTGTGAGAAAGGTGATTTTCAAGAGACAAAGGCCCACACTTCTATTAAAAAAAAACGCTCACAAAAAAACTCAACAGCTAGGTATGGAATAGTATATTTCCTGCGTCTTAATAAAACCTCCCTATTAAAACCTACAAATACGTCCTCTATTTTTTCTTAACTTCATATTGTTTTTACGGTTTAAACAGTTTTGTATGAACTTTAAAAAAACAAGCATTTCCGCCAAAGGCTTTCCCGGCATACTGCTCACACTTGGCGTGTTCACGCTGATGATCTTCACTGCCAAAACAAATCATGCGCACTTGCGTACATTTCCGGCAGGCAGTACGCCCGGCTCCATTTCCGGCACTGTGAGAACAAGGAGCGGTATAGTGCTGCCACTAGCCAGGTTATCACTGATACTGGAAGACCATATTGTCAAAACCATTGAAGCCGACTCTGATGGATATTATGCGTTCAAAGATCTTGAAGCGGGTAAGTATGTGGTAAAAGCAATGGCAGATGCCTGCAAGCCGCTGGCATCGGGGCCAATAATTGTGGATAAAGAACATGAGGAGGAGGTCTGCGACTTATCCCTACCCTATCTCCACCCAATACATTACCGGCTATCCTATAAAAATGACATCAACTGCGCCGACACTCCGCTCACAAAACAGGTAGACAGCATACTCGTTTTGAAATCTAAACGCGAGCTGCTGGTGTTCCGGTCAAAGGAACTTCTAAAGGTATACCACGTATCTCTTGGCCGAAACCCTGTTGGGCCGAAGCAGTTCAAGGGCGACAACAAAACACCCGAAGGTATCTATCACATCAACGGTAAAAACCCAAACAGCGAATGCCACAAAAACCTGGGTATATCCTACCCTTCTGATGCCGACCGGGCATATGCGAGAAGCCATGGGCAATCAACCGGCGGCGATGTCAAGATCCACGGCATAATAAACGGCTATGACGGCACAAAGGAGGATTACCAGAACTGGGACTGGACATATGGTTGTGTTGGCGTGACAGACGACGAAATAGACGAGCTGTTTGCACATATACCGGTCGGAACTGTGATCAACATACGCCCATAGCGAAAGGAAAATTAGGCAACTTTTATTTATCTTTAAGGCCGATGCCATGTCTTAAGATAAAAAATACTGTTTTCTGCACTGCACTTAGCATACTCTTTACGACAGGAGCACATACTGTGCGCGCTCAAAACATCATCGGACTCAGGTTTAATGATGCGGTACTGCAATTGGGACCGGAGAATGAAAAAGTAGTCGATGGTCCTGTTACCAAGCTCAGGTATAGCCTACAGATAATTGATCATCCTGGCTTCGGCGTCTTCAAAGAGTATAACCAATACGATTTTGTCAATGGGATTTGCGAGGCAAGACACACTTATATGCCGAAGTCTCATGAGCAGGATTTTATTGATTATTTCAACAGAAAATTCGGCAAGCACGATCATCTGTGGAGAGGAGACAATGACTCTTACATAGCGATCAGGGAGCATGACGATGTTTTTGAGCTAATGGTTTGGACGCCGGTTTATGAGGATATGCTTGATAACAGATAGCGTCTCAACAGATAGGCATCACCATAAACGTTGCCGTGAAAAATGCGAAGCAAATTCAGCCAACCGATAGTTCCATAAAGGGAAACGCAAGTACGATGAGGCGCAGAAAAATATTGAATGATCCTTCCTTCTGGGCGCTGCTTCTGGTAAATCTCGTATTGGTGTACAAGTATGAACAGCGCCCGCAAATTTTCACTACGCTGATCTGGCTCTATTTCTCGCAGAATATTCTCTACGGGCTCTTCAATTTTCTAGATATGCTAACGTCTCCCAGAATAGATGAAACTGGTGCGGGAGATGCTATGAGCAAAAGCCCCGCGACGCTTGCTACCTTTTTCCTGTTCCATTTTGGCTTCTTTCATTTCATATATTTTTTCTTCCTTATCACCATGCAGAAGAGAGGGCATTTTGATTGGGGACTTTATAAGGAGTTCCTCGCTGTGTTTTTTTTCTTCCAGTTATTCCATTTCATCCAGCATAAGATACAGGACAAACAAAAGCCTACCAGTCTAAAAAAGATGTTCATCCGGCCTTATGCAAGAGTAGTGCCAATGCATCTGTGCCTATTGCTGCCGGCTTTCTTTGGCTTCAGCCATCTCACCACTTTTCTTATTCTAAAGGTGATTATGGACATGTTGATGTATGTTCTTACTTCGCGGCCGGATAGAATTGACGATTTCGGAGATAAAATGAATGTTGCAAATATCCAGTCGAGCGATCTTTAAGACCGGTTTGTTCAGCACCATCCAATCCCATCAATTACGTTTGTTTTACTGTTTGTACAGCAAACCGAAAGAACTTTGAGCATGCGGGTATCCTGATCCTGACAACTATGATTCTGTAAGCTCATTGAAATATGCCCCAACACTATTCTCTCCTGGAATTATTCATGCCAAACAACTAAAGCATAATTCCCGGTTCATCGCCGGAGTCAGCTTGTTGATATTCATTCCGAATCTATACTCTGGCCGAGACCGGGTCCAGCCATGCTGCATATCGACAAATTTAAAAAGCGAATGGGAGCAATCTGCTCCCATTCGCTTTTTATTTCCTTATGGACCTACTTACTTCTCTATCACAAAATGGAACACCTTGTTTTCAGTGCCACTGTGTATAGTCAGCATATACATACCATTTGCGTACGTATTATCCATAGATACCTTTTCATTGATCTTACCACCATGTACCATAACCTTGGTCTTGTAAACAACCTGTCCAAGTACATCGGTCACTTCCAGTGATACTTCCTCATCCTGCATAGTACCAA
>CAINOM010000562.1 GCA_903851455.1 uncultured Bacteroidota bacterium
AATTTATTTTTATCTTGTACCAAGTGTAATCAAAGAAATAAGAAAAATTATTTCCCTCTATTTAACCCCGACAAGAGAGCCGCAAATCAAAATGATGACATTACCACCGAAAAACCTGCATTCATTCATCCGGCCAATGATATTCCTGAAAAGCACATAGAATTTAACGAAGAAATACCAAGACCCAAGAATAACGATCCACGAGGAGACATTACTATAAAAAAACTTGGGTTAGACCGTGATTTGTTAAATGAAGACAGGAGGACCAAATTGAATGAAATCGCAATGATATATAATCTAGCAAAGGGTCATCCAGATACGGATCAAAAAGCTGCAGCTGCCGCATTGTTGAAGCACTCTCAAGACGAGTTGTCTGAATACGCATCCATGCTTCGCTGCTTTTTCAGAAAGAACCCAATCGATTTCTAATTCTTTTGAATTTTGAATTATGACAATAAAATCAATGGCCGAATACGCCGCAAATGGCGAAACTCCCGAGGTGTTGTTTTGGGTGGGTTGTGCAGGTAGCTTCGATCAGCGCGCGCAGAAGATAACCCGCGCCTTCACTCAGATACTCGATAAGGTAGGCATTAAATTCGCCATCCTGGGCAAGGAAGAAATGTGCACCGGCGATCCTGCGCGCAGGGCTGGCAATGAGTTCCTGTTCCAGATGATGGCGTATAACAACATACATACCCTCAATGGCTATGGCATAAAGAAGGTAGTGACCATCTGCCCCCACTGCTTCAACATCTTTAAGAACGAATATCCTGCCCTTGGTGGCAACTATGAGGTCATGCACCACACCACCTTTCTGCAGCAGCTCATCAACGACGGCAAGGTGAAACTGAAAGACGGCGGTGCATTCAAGGGCAAGAAAATCACCTACCACGATAGCTGCTACCTGGGTCGCGGTAACGGCATCTACGAGGCGCCGCGCGAGGTACTGCAGGCATTCGACACTGAGCTTATAGAAATGAAGCGCTGCCGCAGCAATGGCATGTGCTGTGGCGCCGGCGGCGCACAGATGTTCAAGGAAGAAGAAGCTGGCACTACCCGCATCAACTTCGACCGAGCAGAACAGGCCCTTGAAACCGGCGCCAACATCATTGCAGCCAACTGCCCCTTCTGCACCACTATGCTCACAGATGGCGTAAAGAACAAGGAAAAGGAGGACAGCGTAAAGGTCATGGACATCGCTGAAATGGTGGCCATGTCGATGTAATTGAACCGCGGAGATGCGGAGGCGCAAAGGAAATCCCGCACCTGGCGTCTTTACCGTTAAATTCTTAATACCGCTATAACAGTTAGTAATATCGCAGATCATTGTTCTGGCATAATTTTGTATTGAATAATTAACTAACCGCATCCTGGCGCCTTAGTGCTTCAGCGGTTAAAAAGGATATGAAAAACAAAACACTAGTACTCGGCGCATCAGAAAACCCGGACAGGTATAGCAACAAGGCCATCCTTAAACTGCTCAGCAAGGGCAAGGAAGTGATGGCCATCGGCAAAATAGCCGGCCAAGTAAATGGCGTGGACATACTAACCCAGCAAACACCTTCTGATGACGTAGATACCGTAACCCTCTACCTCAATCCCCTTCACCAAAAACCTTACTACGACTATATTATTTCGCTCAAGCCCCGCCGCATCATCTTCAATCCAGGCGCTGAGAACGAAGAGCTCGAACGTATTGCGGCCGTGCAGGGAATTGATGTGCTGGAGGCCTGCACACTGGTTATGCTGAGCACGGGCCAATACTAAGATAGCCCGGCCTTATGTACCCTCACATACTCGCGCTTCACTCCTTGTTTCGCTGGCTGGTGCTGGCAAGTATGCTTTATGCGATTTACCGAGCCTATAAGGGCTGGCTTGGCAACAAGCCTTTCTCCAAGCACGACAATACGGTCCGTCATATCACCGCCACTATTGCCCATATACAGCTTATTATTGGCTTGTGCCTGTACTTCATCAGCCCGCTCATCAGCTACTTTCTGCATGAGTATAAAGATGCGGTGCATCAGCGCCAGGTGCGGTTCTTTGGGATGGAGCATAGCCTTATGATGTTTGTCGGCATTATCATCATCACCATTGGTTCTGCCATCGCAAAACGAAAGCCAACAGACCAACAGAAATTCAAAGCCATGGCTATCTGGTATACAATAGGGCTACTCATCATTCTGCTCAATATTCCCTGGCCGTTTTCGCCGCTTGTGAGCCGGCCTTATTTCAGGGCGCTGTGATTAGTGTTCCTTTTTCATTTTGCACATTCTTGTCTAAAATATTTTTGCACAGATTATGTTTGATAATCAATGATCTAAGTGTTGAAAATTGCGCTTTTCGGAAGTTTTGTGCAATTCTGTTTGCCTAGTCTATCACACATTTTTGTTCGCCAAATCGGCGGGACGCTAACGACTAAGATTCTAATCTATCGTCAGTACGTCACGGTTAGACTGGTTGCATTTAACTGGATTCCAAACTCATAGTTGTTTGCGCAAAAAACACACCCCTAGCCCCTCTCCAGAGGGGAAGTGTTACTTAATCGCGAGACAATCTCCCATCGAGAAACTAGCTTGTCATTTTCAAAGAACTTATGCGCAGCCTATTATTTTAGTTCGGGCCCATCTTAAACTCAGCGGTAACGTTACTTTCATTACCTGAAAGTGATAATAACGATGCGTGTATTTTATGCTGCGGCTTTGGTGCGGGCAAGGTGGCGGCGCTGGGCGCGATTGAGGTGGTTTTCGTTTTTGGGGAAGGTGTTTAGTGATGAAATCGGTGTTTGGGTTTGGGCGGATGTGTGGTCGATTTTGGCTGATTGAGGGGTTGTTGTTTTGATTTCGATTGGGGCGGTGGTTGGCGCTGCGGATGGGTTTTGGGACCAGTATGCGAGGTCTTCGAGGTCGAGTAAGGCTTCACGGTCTTGCTCTTCTTTTGTGGGCACGTGGTGGTTGTCGGTCGGTTTTGGGATGGTGAGTTGTTTGGATTGGCCTTTGGCGCGGGAAATGATGTAGCTATCGATGAACGGTTTTATGAGATCGGCTGTTTGAGGGCTGAGGTCGTTTACAAACTCCATGAAGTGTGTGCCCATTTCGAGGGTCTCATTGAGGGTGCAGCGGCTTTGGAGCTTGCTGATGGTGAGGGTTAGTTTGTAGAGGGCATTGACCTCCTGCCAGGTGGGCGCTTTTTCAGTGCGCTTTTCTGACAGCATATCTTCCTGCATTTTTGCCATGATGTGGTAGCAATTGCCGGCGAGTATTGAGGGCATGTGTGCCGCGTCTTTCTTGATCTGATCCCAATTGTTGTCGTGCGCCCAGTAGTGGATGGTGCGGCGGCTGATGCCGAGCATGGATGCGATCTCGGCTTTGCTGAGATCTGTCTGAAAGTACAGGTTCTGAGCCTGCTGCTGTTGTTCTTGTTTCATATGCTTTGGTTTTTAGTTTGTGTTGTCTCGCGGAAGACCTCTCCCCGGCCCTCTCCGAAGGAGCGGGTGAAGTAGAATGAGTTACGTGTAGCCTACTACGCAAACATAGGAGGAACCGTGCCCTCATTTTTTTAATGGCCGCCAAGCGCGAGAATATTATTAATACTCTTTTTAAATACTCACTTTCCCGATCTCACCTTTGCAGGAAACAAATTTAGGGGAATATAAAATAGCGATACTCACAAAACGGCGGATGAAAACGGCTGAAATGCGGGATGGGCGAAGGTTCACGGGTTTTGAAAATTGTGGCTATCTTATATTTTTTAATAAATCATTGGACGTGCTGCGAGCGAGACTCTCCGATAAGTGGGATTGAGCGATCAGCTACAGCACCATGAATGCCGTTGGAGACGGAGTCTTATTGTGGCTTCCGGATGCGCTGGCGCTAACATCCGAAAGAACGGGGCGCTGTGTCCTCATTTTGTTTTCAAGGCCACCAAGCGCGAGGGCATCTGGAAGAACGTGGAAAAGAAGTAGTTGGCAAATTAACTAAACGTCTTATCGTAAATGGCGAATGCCGGCCCTAAGTTTTATTCTCTGCCAAAGTAATAGTATTTGGGTTAAAATCTCTCGATGCTCCCAGTTGATGTCGAACTTCTCTCTCTTATCTGAAAGCCAAGGCGGCTGAGCAACTTTACAATGAATCATTGGTGGATTGTCCAATATTTTTTGT
>CAINOM010000563.1 GCA_903851455.1 uncultured Bacteroidota bacterium
TAGAAATAAAAAAGAGATGGGAAGAAAATTGAGGAAAAAGTTGACCGGGCACATTCAGAAAAAAACAATCGCGATCAAATCGCTGAAACCAAGATTAAACATTGAAGTCGCCAACAAATTCAGGCAATACTTGATTGAGGAGGGGTATAAGGAGCCGTTATTGGGCTTTCTTTTTGCGCAGGCAGCAAATGAAACCGGAGGGTTTCATAAAGAAAAAGCGATTAGTAACAACAATTATGGAGGTGTTAAATATAACAAAGGTTTAAGTGCCGTGGCAACCCAGAGTAAAGACTACCGGGCACCCAAAAATGAACACCGGATACCTTACGCTCATTTTAATGACATGCATGGCTTTGTCCGGGCATGGATACCATATGCAAATCTCAACAAAAAAATAAAGGACAATACGATAGGCGCACCTATAGAAGCATCAAATCTTAAAGACTATGTTCATAGGGTAAAACTTAATCACTACACCGATGACACAGAGGATCTTTATAATCAAAAAGTGTTATCCTGGTCTAAATCGATTGCTAAGGAATTACCACTGGATAATGCTTTGAGACCTTATTTATTTGAACCATTTATACCTCGGAATAATTTTGTTGACAATCTCCGGACCCGCAGGCCTATCATTGATCGATCACGAAATCTAAATTTAGTCGAAAAAAAAGTCAGTACGGGTACTACTTCCCAACAGAATAGTCATTTATATCCGGCTGACTGGAAATTTGACGGGGAAAATGGAGATGGCAGTAACCCAGCGCCGGACACCAATAAGGAGATTTTTGATCCATTTAGGGTGTATCGAAATGACCACCCACCATTCATGAATTTTCAGAGACAAAAGCAGATCAACTATCCCGATTTAATGCATAGCTGGACCAGCCCTGAGTTGCAAAAGCCTGCTTCTTATTTGGGTTCTTTGCCGATTTCTGATTTTCCTAAAGAAAGTAATGCATTTTCTTTTGAGCGCAGGAACAATTACCCGGAACGATTACAGGATGATTCTGCAAGCGAAGGCATAGAAACAGCAGAAAGCACCCAGGAAAATGCGGGTCGAAGCGATGGCTCGGGCCGCACCGTTAATATCAATTTGAACACACCGATGATCGGCAATTTCACAATAAATACAAGCGACACCTGCAACGGATTAGCTGACCTCAGATCAAACGTTGAGGAGGCGTTGCTTGAAATCTTAAACAGTGCAAACACAATATAAATTGTATGGCGGCAATTACTTTCGACTTAGCAGACCTTTTTGAGCGGACATTCGGTTACAAGACCCCGGCATTTGATCCTAAGTTCAGCGCAATTATTGGACAAACTGCGCTTTCTCCGGGCCGAAAAGAAAATGGCGCGCAAGGATCACCTTATTATTCTAACGATGCACTGGGGCACGAATATTATATGCCGGTCACACTTACCTATACAGATTCCTCCCAGGACAGTGAGTTAATGGCAGGGGAAGGCAATTTTACGCCAGGTTCCGGCAATCAAGCGGGAGGGAGCACGGGAGTATTGACCAAGTGGGACCTTCCTTACCCGGTCGTATCTATCTCCAGCAGGAAGACAATCGTAGAAACACCACTTACAAGCAGGAGGGGTACCGTAAAAGAGCTGATCAATATTATGGACTATGAAATTATAGTGAAGGGCTTCATCATCAGCAGTGCGAATGAATTTCCGGAAGCCGATGTGACTACACTGCGGACCATATACGAGCAAAACACGGCGCTGTCTATTCAATGCCCGCTCACCGATATTTTTCTTGTAAGGCCGGACAGAAGCGGCAGCGACCAGGTTGTAATAAGGGAGTTGTCATTTCCTTCGATAAACGGAGTGAAAAATGTACGCCCATATCAATTGCGTATGGTAAGCGATGAGCCGTTCAACCTGGTTTCTATTTCCTGATCATGACCAATATAAACCGAGAACATGTTTGTTTTAAGCAGCGATATTTCAATAGGAGACTTCCGGTTCAGCGGCATGCATGAAGTTGTCATTAAGCGTGGCCTGCACTGTATAGTTGAAACGGCCATAATTAAAATACCCTCCATAGGTAAAATTGTGACGAACAATAAGA
>CAINOM010000564.1 GCA_903851455.1 uncultured Bacteroidota bacterium
ACAAAGATAATGTGCCTGCAGACGATCACTTGCCTGGAATTAAAAAAGAGGGTGCTGACAGCAGCACCCTCGTAGTTTCCATTCTATAAGCCCTATTCCAATCAATTATCTTTACGCGTTTTCCCAGTGCAAATGTATGTACCTACATTTAATTGCGGGTATCGCTTTTTTCTATAGTGTAATAAGCGTGTTGTAAAACTGTGCCACCTTACTATTTCACATAAAAAAACTCCGGCAAAACCGGAGTCTGAAATAAAGCACCAACATTTACACACTCAATGCTTGCCGGTGCCTTAAACTATTTGCATTAATTAGCTTCTTCGTTGTGTTTGAGCACCTTGGCTTCGATGTAGAAAATGATCTCTTCGGCTATGTTCTTAGACTGGTCGCCCACACGCTCCAGTTTGCGGATAATGGAGAGCACATAGAGTGCATCATTTATCATGCTCATATCGGACTTGATACAGTTCGCCGTATTTTGGATCGCGTTGGCATTGATCTTGTCCAGCACTTCGTCTCTTTTGAAAATGCTGCGGGCCAGTATGGTGTCTTCTTTCTCGAACGCAACGCGGGTGTCGGCCAGTATGCTTATGGAGTCGTCGAACATCTTTATCAGCTCGGTCTCTGTGAACAGTGCGTGGTTGAAATCTCCGAGCGATTCAATGATGTATTTTGCAATGCCTTCGGCTATATCGCCTATGCGCTCCAGGTTGTTATTTATCTTTAGTACGGCAAGCAGAAAACGGAGGTCTACGGCCACCGGGCAGTAAAGCGCGAAGATGTTTTCGCAATCGCGATCCAGCTTGAGCTCAAATGCATTAACACGTTTTTCTTTCAGGACCACCTCGCGTGCCAGGTCCCTGTCGAAATGAATCATTGCGGCTCTTGCTTTCTTCATCTGGGACTCTACGAGGTTCCACATGCTCAGCACTTCAGCTTTAATGTCTTTTATCTCATTTTCTAACTGTGTCATACTTTGGTTTCTTTGGATCAGCTAAATCTTCCGGTAATGTAATTTTGTGTGCGTGTATCCCTAGGGTTGGTGAACATTTGTTTGGTATCATCGTACTCCACCAGCTCGCCCATGTAGAAGAAAGCCGTTTTATCGCTAACGCGGGCCGCCTGCTGCATATTGTGGGTTACGATGATCAGTGTGTAATTTTTCTTCAGCTCGTGAAACAGCTCTTCGACAGTAGATGTAGATATGGGATCGAGCGCTGATGTAGGCTCGTCGAACAACAATACTTCGGGCTCCATAGCTACTGCGCGTGCTATGCACAGGCGCTGCTGCTGGCCACCGGACAGGAATGAACCCTTTTTGGTGAGCGAGTCTTTTACTTCTTTCCACAATGCAACACGGGTAAGCGAATGCTCCACGATCTTATCCTTCTCGGCCTTGGGCAGCTTGATACCGTTGAGCTTGTAGCCGGCTATTACGTTGTCATAGATGCTCAGGTTTGGAAATGGGTTTGGGCGTTGAAACACCATACCTATTTTGAGACGCACGAAGATGGGGTGCATCTCCATTACATCCTCGTTGTTGAGCATGATCTTACCTTTGGCAGTTGCACCGGGAATGAGCTCGTGCATGCGGTTGATGCCACGCAGGAAAGTAGTTTTACCACAGCCTGACGGCCCCATAACAGCAATGACATTATTGCGGGGTATCTCAATATTCACGTTTTTTACTACGTGGTTCTCCCCGAAATAAGCATTGTAATCGACAGACTTTACAATTGTACTTTCCATTTTCTTGTCATCAGCTTTGTAAAAATGTTCAACGTCAGTACCCAGATAAGCAGTATACAGGATGCGCCCCATGCGAGGTCGTGCCAGTCGTTATACGGGCTGGTGGCGTAGTTAAATATGAGCAGGGGTAAACTCTGCATAGGTTTCAAAATGTTGACGGAGAGATAAGGATTGCCGAATGCGGTAAACAGCAGCGGAGCCGTTTCCCCGGCTATCCTGGCCACTGATAGCATAACGCCGGAAAGGATGCCGCTGATACCGCAGGGCACAATAACCTTGAGCACGACCCTGTGAAACGGCAGGCCTAATGCAAAGCCTGCCTCACGCAATGAATCGGGGAGGAGCTTCAATGTTTCTTCGGTGGAACGAATGATGATGGGCAGCATCATTATGGCCAGGGCAATGCTTCCGGAAAGTGCGGAGAATGTACCCAGTGGTTTTACCAACCAGAAGTAAGCAACAATGCCGATAACTATAGAAGGCACTCCCTGCAATATATCCACACAAAGGCGGCTCCAGTATGCGAGGCGGCTTTTGCGGTTCTCGCTGAGGTATATGCCACATAGTATACCAAAAGGTATGGCTATAACAGATGCTACAGAAATGATGATCATACTGCCGACGAGCGCATTGGCAATGCCGCCGCCGGTCTCACCTACGGGCTTGGGGAGGTTGGTAAGAAAATGCCAGTTGATCTTGGTAATACCTGCCTGTATAATATAGATGAGGATAAAAATAAGCGGTACCACACAGGCAAATGCAAGTACGATGGTCAGCGTTTTGAAGGCTGCGCTCTTACCGATCCTGTATTTTACATGGTTTGTCATACTATTCGTTTGTGAACCTGCTGATCATTTTTTTGCCGATCATGTTAATGACAACGGTAACAAGAAATAACACGAGGCCAAGCTCGATAAGCGCCGAAAGATAAACGGGGTGGTCTGCTTCGGTAAACTCATTGGCGATGACGCTGGCCATAGTGTTGCCGGGTGCAAAAATACTTTTGGGTATCAGGCTGGTGTTACCGATCACCATGGTCACTGCCATCGTTTCGCCGAGGGCGCGGCCGAGTGATAAAAGAATGCCTGCGAACAAACCGGATTTTGTGTAAGGAAAAATAACGGAACGTATCACTTCCCACCGGGTAGCCCCAAGCGAGTAGGCAGCTTCCTTAAGGTTAGACGGTACCATCTGGATCATGGACCGGCCAAGCGATGCCGCGTAAGGGATGACCATTACTGCAAGAATGAGTGACGAAGAAAAGATACCCAGGCCCACTGGCTCCACGCCGATCTTCGTTTCAAAATTTCTTACGATAGGCACCAGTACTGCCAGCGCCCAGAAACCATAGATAACTGATGGAACTGCTGCTATGAGCTCAACCGTATTTTTCAAAAGATCCGATAGCCAGCCCTTGGGATAATACTCGCCAAGGAAAACACCAACAGCAAATGAAAAGGGTATGGAAATAATGAGCGCCAGGAAAGAAGTAAGCAGTGTACCGAGTATAAAAGGATATGCACCGTAAATATCACGCACCGGATCCCATACTTTGCCCCAGAGGTAACCGATGCCTGCAGACTTAATAGAAAGGGTAGACTTCCAGATCAAGGTGAGCATGATACCCAACACCAGTACTATCATGGATAATGCCACAATGATGAGTGTGCGCCTGAAAACATTTTCTGCGCGGATCTGGCGAAAAGAACGATTTATCCGTTTCGTATTGCTCACGGTGTCCTGCTTTTTTATAGAAACTACCCGCCCGGATCTTTCATCCGGACGGGTAGCTAAATTTGTATCTATGGGCGCTTCCATATTAAGGAGTTGCTAAAACTTATTGCAATACCGGTTTGCCGTCGAAAGTGATCGACTTCAACTGCGCGTCGGCTACGCTAACGGCCTTGTCAGACAATGGCGCATAGTTAAGCGGCGCGCTGAACTGCTGGCCATCGTGGACCATCCACTGTATCAGCTTCACCATTTTAGTCACTTTGTCCATAGCACGGTCTCCGTACTTCTGCTCTTTGTAAATAATGATCCACGATAAGCCGGAGATAGGATAACCATCGGCAGCATCTGTGTTGGTAAGAGATACTTTCGCATCAGCAGGGATATCAATGTTAGCAGCAGCAGTAACGCTTGCGATGCTTGGCGTGATGAACTTACCGGCTTTGTTCTGCATTTTAGCAAACGCCATGTTGTTCTGAATAGCGTAAGCCAACTCTACATAACCAATACCACCCGGAGTCTGCTTTACAGAACCTGCAACGCCTTCGTTACCTTTTCCGCCAAGACCAACAGGCCAGTTGACAGAAGAACCTTTGCCCGGACCAGCTTCCCAATCCTTGCTTACTTTGGTAAGGTAGGTTGTGAAGATATTCGTGGTACCGCTGCCGTCTGAACGGTGAGATACTACGATACCTGTAGCAGGCAGTTTCACGCTTTTATTGATCGCCTGTATCGCAGGATCATTCCACTTGGTGATCTTGCCCAGGAATATCTTAGCCAGCACATCAGGTGTCAGCATCAGTGTATCCTTTACATCGGGCAGGTTGTAGGTAACAACCACTGCGCCGGCAGTAACCGGGATGTGAATAGCAGGGCCGGAGAGGGCTGAATCCTGCTTGCCATTGAGTGGCGCATCACTAGCTCCGAAGTCAACGGTCTTTGCAGTGAGCTGCTGAATGCCACCACCAGAGCCTATAGACTGATAGTTTACTTTCAGACCATTGGTCTTGTTGTATTCAGAGAACATTTTTGAGAACAGGGGGTTATCAAATGTGCTCCCTGCACCGAGGATGTTGTTTGCGTCACCTGCAGTATTTGCAGAGCTATCTGCTTTCGATGCGTTGCCTGAACCGCCGCAGCTGGTCAGTAACATGCTTCCGGCTATGGCAAAGGCAAGCCCGGAGAGCGCTATGCTCTTTAAAATTTTCATAATATAATTATTAAAAGGTTACGCTATACTTAGAAACTCGTTATTACTTTCCGTAAACATAATAGAAGGTCAAACGGTATACTGCGTCTGTTCCCTTAACACCTGAAACCAGTGAGTTCATTGCAGAGTACTTGGTACTTGCGCTGTTGGTACCTGCTACGTCAAGAGATGAGTTGTAAGTATTCATCCAAACGTTTGGCATGAAGTGTACATTCTTGAACGGAGTAAAGTCAAGACCAAAAGTTACGAACTGCTCTTTTGTTGTAGGCTCGTAGGTAGAGGTCACGCCGGTGTAGCTCTTTACATTAGCATCACCAACTACATTGCTCAGGTTGCCGCTAGGATCATAATTATCGTAACGTGCGAAGAAGCCTAACACCTGGTTGCCCTGTGGGTTAGAGATGATACGACCGCGAACGAAGAACTCCATTCCCATTGCCTTAGAAGTGCGGTAGTAAGTGTTACCGTCTTTACCAGCAACCTTGGTATCGCCCAATATTGTGTTCTGGTAAATTTCAGTACCAACTGTGAGCATCTTTGAATTCCAGGCTGCAAATAATTTGGTCATGTTACGATCGTGGTACCATGGGCCATTGTGACCTGGTACAAATACACCCCAGTTAAGCCTTTCGTAATCCTGGTATACATCGATAAGCAACCTCTTGTCGAGGAACTTAGCATATACGTCACCGGAAAACCATTTGAAGCCATCAGTTTCAGGCTTTGCGCTTGTACCGTTGGCGACCATAACCATGTAACCGAAACAGCCTTTATTGTCGAACCAACCCTGGAGGCTTGCACCCATGTCGAATGATGGAGTACGACGGACGTCGGTAATGGTCCTTTCTATTGAACGATAAGACCAAACTTCTTCCGCAGTCTGGTCGTTACGGCCAGTCTTGGCGAATGATGGAGTAGCCTGAGAACCGATAACGAGGTCTGTGTTATGCCACAGATTCTTCCAACGGATGTTGGCGAGCTTTACGTAAGGCGCAAATTTGCCGTTTGTAGTGATGTCTCCAGCGCCCTGGTTGATGAGGCCGCCATTAAAATTATCTTCTGCAGCTAAAAGGAACTCAGCAGAAAAACGTGGACTGATATCATAATTGTAACCAAGGTAAACGCGGCGAAGCTGGAAAAGGCTTGCGTTTGCCGGCATACCTGTGTATTGGTTTGCACCGCCACGATAAACGGGAGCAGCTGTAGTACCAATGTTATCTGTGCTTCCTTTTTCAGCGAAATCGCCGAAAGCGTAACCCCATACTTTACCGCCTGGCTTGAATTCCGCTACAGTATCTGTAGATTGTGCCTTTGCAGCACCTGCTAATGACAAGAACAACGAGCAATAAACGCCCAGTTTTGTAAATGATTTTCTCATTGAGTGTGTTTTTAATTTGTTTGCAAAGAAACTAACGGTATGTTACGCCAATATTACTCCAATATTAACTTAATGTTAAGTCGCATTATTGAATTTGATCTGTGTTTGGGTAAATAAAAAAAGCACCGCATGATTAGTGCGATGCTTTTTTGCGGGCATTTATGTTATGCCGGGATTATTCAAGTTTTATTTGCCGTATACATAGTAGAATGTCAGCCGGTAAACAGCGTCTGTGCCTTTTATACCTGTCACATTCGAATTCATAGCAGCATATGCGGTACCGTATGAATTAACGCCATCGGCTGAAAGGCCTGAGTTATAAGTATTCATCCAGACATTGGGCATAAAGTGCACACCCTTAAAAGGTGTGAAATCCAAACCAAAGGTTACGAACTGCTCCTTCGTAGTAGGTTCATATGTGCTGGTCATGCCTGTA
>CAINOM010000565.1 GCA_903851455.1 uncultured Bacteroidota bacterium
CACTAGCACCTGCAGCAATGCGCCTTCTGGCGAAACAACTCTTTTTCCTCCGGTGTCATATTCTGCCACTGGCCAAACATCTGCTTCCTGCCGCGCCACCTGCCATGCCTGCCCTTAAAGCCGCTGAACAATATCCGGCTAAGCAATAAGATACCCGCCGCCTGCCATATCGTGATCGCGCCTACGTGGAATACTGCCGGGAAAATATGATTCCACAGGAACATAACAAGACTGCTAAAAACAAATGCACCTGCCGTGACCGCAGCGATCACCAGGGGTATTTTTATCCATCTCTTTTTCATAAAAACTGAATTTTCACCAAAGCTACATTGCCGACGTTGGCCCGGTAAATGGTTTTCGGTAATGGCCGCAAAAATGAAGGTGAACGCCGGAAGACCGACGGGAAAAGGAAGGATCAATATTGATGAAAAGTCTTAGAACCTCGGGCAAACCGTTTTGCTGGCAAGCCCGTTTTTACCGGCATACTTGCCCGAGACAAACAACGTCAACTCATAGGCGCCCTGCATCTTGCTGGCTTCTTTGAGGGTAGAGATATTCACATCGTAGCTGATGCCCAAAGCCATATGCTTATATTTCAACTTCACAACCGGGATGATGGCATCAGCATAACGATAGTAAGCGCCACCTGATAATACCACTGTTTCTTCGAAAGCCTGCGAAGCCGCGGTCCAGCTCACCAGTGCGCCCACCAGTATCTCGTTATAGGTGCCCTGCCTCGCATAGTTAGCCTGTGCCATGATCGAAATATTCTCCGTGAAATTTCCGGCAACACCAAGGTTACCATTCCAGCGGATATTCTCGTTAAAGCCGGCAGACTGGTAATAAGAAAATTTAGGCTGCGTAAAATGATAGCCGGAAAAACCGATGATATAGGTAAGCTTGTTGTCCGCGCCTGCCGAAGTATTCAGGTTCACGCCACCACCCAGGTCAAACAACGTCATCTTGGGATTAGGTAAGTTTTCCAGCGATGGATTGCTGGCATTATAGTGCCCGTTCTGATACTGGTTGTTAAAGGTAGCCTTACCCGGGTCAAAACTATACTGCATATAGCCCCCTGCAAAGCCCACAGATAAATAGGTATTATGATCGGGTGACAATAGCTTGTTGTAATTGATCGCAGGATAGATAGCGGTGATCTTCTGGTCTATACTACCTGCCTCATCTACATAACCAAGCAAGCCAAAGCTCAAAAAATCATCATTGCGCGAACTTACACCCACATGGGTCTCCGCACTGACCAGGGCTGTGCGGAATGGATTGCTGATACTGCTCCACTGGTTGCGGTAGTAAACGCCAAATTTGTAATCATCGCTGAACACACCTGTGAGCGCCGGGTTTCGTAGGATCGACATTTCATAGAACTGTGAGAAATGTATATCCGCCTGCGCACTAGCATCAATGGGTTGCCATGCAAATAAAATCCCCAAAAAGCACGCGATACGCGCAATGCCATTTTGAATTTTGAATTTTGAATTTTGAATTTGCATTATCTGATTATCGTTACATCACCTTTAAGAAATACCGGTTCACCCGTTTCACATATCGCATCCACTACATAAACATATACATCCGGCCGCGGCGTGGCGCCACCAAAGGTGCCGTCCCATGCGTTCGTCTCATCATTCATCTGTATGTTGGTCCGCTCAAACATCAGCTCGCCCCAGCGATTGTAAATACGGAAAGATTTGATCGAAGAGATCCCTGTGCCGCGTGGATAGAACACATCATTCTGTCCGTCTCCGTTTGGTGTAAACGAATTCGGTATGAACACCTGGCTGGTGCTGCAGTACAAATGGATCGTCACCGAATCAGAAGCATGGCAGCCGTGATTGGTGGTGACCTCTACACCATACGTTGTCGTCACCGACATGCTGGCAACCGGGTTGGCACAAGTACTGCAGCTTAGAGAGCCATCCGGCGCCCAGGCATAGGTAGAAATATTCGTTCCCGTGGCGCTTAGCTGCGCATCAGAGCCTGCCAGTAATGTTTGGTCGGGTCCTGCATTTACTGTGGGTAGCGGGTAAACAATGATCGTTACATAATTAACATCGGCCAGGCAGCTGCCCAGCTGTGCGGTCACAGTATACGTTGTTGTAACCGTAGGATCGGCAATAGGGTTGGATATAGTGCTGTTGCTAAGGCCCATCGGCGGTGTCCACGTAAATTTGGTCGCACCTGAATCCGACAATTGCACCCGCGTACCATAACAAACCGCCGTGTCCCCATGGCTCACACTTACCGTCTGCGTTTTCAGGAATACAGTAACAGTATCAAAATTGGTACAGCCATGAATATCCGTTCCTGTTACGGTATAAGTCGTCACTACCGTGGTGGTCGCATTTGTCGGGTTGCAGGCCGTGCAGCTTAGCGTAGCCGGTGGCGCCCACGTATAGCTCACCCCTCCATAACCATAAAGCGTGGCCGCATCTCCCACACAGATAGTTGTATCAGGCGATGCAGTGATAATTGGCGGCGGGTAAATGATCACAGATTCCGTAACGGTAGAACTGCAGCCCCATGCGTCTGTAGCCATTAAACTCACACTATAAGTACCTGAAGCGCCGTAATAATAACTTGGACTGTCCAGCGTACTTGTCCCGCTTCCGAAGGACCAGGACACGCCTGTTACGTGCGACCAGTAACTGCTCGAGGTATCAACAAAATGCACCGAATCACCGATACATGCATTGGTCGTTCTGAACCCGGTCGTCACAGCATCAACCTTTATGGTATCCTTACCCAGGCTCGAATTCTGGCAGCCTGTATTATCGCTCAATATCAGCTTAGGTATGTACGCACCCGGTATGCTGTACGTATGCACCGTATCTGCTGTTGATGAAGAACTGCTGGTACTGCCATCTCCAAAATCCCAGATGATAAACGGCACATTGGTAACTGTGGAGGTAAAATAAACCGTCAGCGGCGCACAGCCGGTATCTGGCGTATAATTAAACGCGCCGGCATAGCCATATACCACCACAGTTTCTGTTGCAGTGTCCAGGCAGCCATAGGCATCACCTGCTACAAGCGTAACGGTATAAGAGCCCGAAGTGATGTAGAGATTCCCGGGCGACACATTATTCGATGAATTGCCATCCCCGAAAGTCCACTGGTAACCGATAGCGCCGGTGCTCAGATTATTGAACACCTCTGCCAGTGGTGGACAAATAGAAAACGAATCGCTCTCTGAAAATGCAGCCACCGGCCGTGTTACATTTAAAGGCAGGATCGCAGTGTCTGTGCATCCGTGAATATCGGTAACAATAAGCCGTACAATATAGCTGCCTGCTGAATTATATACGTGTGAAGGAGAGGTGCTTGCAGATGTGCCACCGTCGCCAAACACCCAGGCCGAACTCACTGCTCCGGTGGACGTATTATTGAACGTAACTGTAGCGCCCACACACGGGTGCAGCGGCGTTGCGGTGAATGCCGCTATGGGCTGGTACGCATTCACTGTTGTTGTGGCAGTGTCTTTACACCCGATAACATCGGTCACAATTTCTCTTACGGTAAACGCGCCCGCCACCGTGTATGTATGTGCCGTGCTTGTGCTGCCCAGCGAGGCGGTGCCTCCATCACCAAATGTCCATGCAAAATTGGAAAGCGACACACCTGTCACATCCGTAGTTATATCTGTGAAGTTGACCAGCAGCGGCACACATCCGGCCGGCGGCACATCATTAAAGGCCGCCACAGGTTTTGCCACAACTACATAATTGGGCTTGATAAGCGTGTCAAGGCAATAATGCACATCTTCTACGATCAGCGTTATCGTATACCAGCCCGTGACGTGGAATGTATCCGTATAGATGGCGCTGGTATCATCCCTCAGCGTCCCGTTACGGTACCAGTTATACTGAAAGACGCCCGGCCCTCCCGTGACGGTTGGCGTAATGAATATCCAGTCGTCCCGGCAGATGGCGGTATCCGAGGCTACGAACTTCAACACCGGTCTCGAAAGATCCACAATGAACCTGGCCGAATCCCGGCACCCGCTTGATGCATTATATGTCGCCAGGGTTACCGTATAGGTAGTAAGCGCTGGATAAGTATGCACCAGGTTGTCCAGGGTAGACGTTGCACCATCGCCGAATATCCACATATGTGTGTCGTCCCCCAGCGAACTATCGCCAAAAGCTACCTGGTTATCCGGTATGCATACATAATGCGATGCAATAATGGCCTTGGGCGAATCCACGGTGATATAATTCACCCGCACAAAGGTGTCCGGGCAGCCCCTGTCATAGGCAACGAGCGTTACGGTAAAGGTTCCCGGCACAGTATAGATATACACCGGATTGGTGAGCGCGCTGGTCCCCCCATCCCCGAAAAACCATAGATAGCTCGTAGCACCCGTACTTGTATTAACAAAGGTATCCGCTACCCCATAGCACAAATGGGTATTCGTAGCATAAAAACCGGCAACAGGATGATTGCCCACTGTCACCAACAAATGCGCCGTATCCACGCATCCGTTCGCAGTTGTAATGTATACCGAGCAGGTATAAGTGCCAGTCGCTGTATAGGTATGCGATGTTGTAGCCCCGCCTCCGGAAACAGTAGGCGAGCCATCGCCGTAATTCCAGATGTATGAAGTCACAGCATAAGGGTACGGCCCCAGCACTGGGCAACTGGATGAAACACGGCACGTAAAATTGACAAACAACGGCACACAACCAGCCTGTACAGAATCATGGTTGATGCTGATGTTCATGTTGTAGTTGGTATACGTACCCACTATGGTATCCAGGCAGCCGCTCGCATTGGTCACGATCATGCTCACTGTGTAGACGCCGCAGGCTCCGTACGTATGAGTGGAAGGGTTACCGCTTCCCGTTCCCCCGTCCCCGTAGTGCCATACCACGGTAGCCCCGGCGGGCAGGCTGCCGGTGAATGTGGCCGCCGATGGGGCAGGACACGACGGTGATACAGAAAACGTAGCCACTGCCGCTGGCAGAATCGTAATAACATGAGATACCGTTCCCGTACATGGGCCATCAGCTACTACAAGTGTCACCGTATACGTACCTGCTGTATGATAGAAGTTCGTACCGTCATTTAAGGGTGAGGTTCCTCCGTCTCCAAAGGTCCAGCTGCTGCTGGTATGGGTGCTGCTGGTATTCGTAAAGGTTACCGCAGCATTGATACATGCCGTGCTCGGCCCGGTGAAAGCCGCAGTCACGCTGCCCACAAATATATACGACGGCAGGGTAATACTATCCTTGCAACCGTTGGCGTCTGTCACCACCAGCTTCACGGTATAAGAACCATCGGTGGTATAACTGTGCGTTGCAGACGTGCCTGTCCCGGTGCCGCCATCGCCAAAAGTCCAGCTGCAGGTAAATGGCGCCGCTCCGCTCGATGTATTGGTAAAGGTTACATTACCGGGTGGGTTGCAGATATAAGTAGTGTTGGCAGTAAAGCTGGCGATCGGCGGGGCCAGCACATGTATATACCCACTCTTCGTTAGTGAGGCTACACATCCCTGGCTGTTGGTTGCAGACAGGGTAATATTATAATAACCCGGCCCGGGAAAAGTATGCGTAGGACTTGGGGACGTACTCGAACTACCATCCCCAAAGTTCCAGGAATAGGTCATCGCCCCGGCAACACCCGCCGTTGAAGTACTGGTAAAGGTGATTGGCGTACCCATACATACCGACGTATCATCTGCAGTAAAACTCACTGTCGGTGTGGGGTAAACAGTGATAATGACTGAGTGGGTGGAAGTTGAAGAACCGTTGTATGCCGTAAGTGTCACCGTATATGTGCCTGCCGTCAGGTAGCTGGTAGATGGGTCGGTAATACCGGTAATAACGCCGTTGCCCAGATCCCAGCTATAACTCGTGGCACCGGAAGAAGTATTAGTAAAATGTACCACAAGAGGCGCACAGCCTGAAATATAATCTTCTGTAAAATTTGCAGTTTGCCCGCTTACAGCATACGCTGAAAGAAAAAGAACGAAAAACGAGAATAGGTGCTTATAAAAAAGCTTCACGGCTTATATATTAAAATGCGGTAAACTGAAAGGATAATAAAGTTAATAAATCTTTGTTAAATAGGCGTATTTTCAACATCAAATGTTAGAGATATATTTTTATATCCAGCATTTACAGTTGTTTTACAATACGATAGTATTGTATATTTTAATTTCAATTTAACTTTCTCCCCAACAATTTGCACTTTCACCCATATATTAAAGTTGTTAAACATGTAGTAACATTTTAGCCGTTGCGCGCTATAATATATCTTTGCCGTACTATGCCGTCCCTTCAGGAGCAAATACAAACACACGAGCAGGAAATTAAGGCGTTCAGCCCTGCAGATGCCACAGAACTGGAAAACTACCGTATCCGTTTTCTCGGTACCAAGGGTATCGTAAAGCAGCTTTCGGGCGAGATGAAGAGCGTGCCCACCGAACTCAGGAAAGAGGCCGGGCAGTTGCTCAATGCCTTCAAACAACTGGCTGAGGAAAAATATGAGGCGTATAAAGAGCAATACAGCGATGGGGCCAGCAAGGGACCGGCAATTGACGTTTCTCTTCCCGGCAGCCCGATCCCGATAGGTACCCGGCACCCGCTCCGCATAGTAGAAAATCAGATAGTTTCCATTTTTGAGAAGATAGGCTTTAGCGTAGCTACCGGCCCTGAGATAGAAGACGACTGGCACAACTTCACTTCGCTGAACATGCCCGAGCATCATCCTGCCCGCGACATGCAGGATACGTTCTATGTCTCCCAAAATCCAGATTGGGTGTTGCGCACGCATACTTCATCGGTGCAGGCGCGCATACTGGAAACACAACCATTGCCAGTGCGCGTCATCTGCCCTGGCCGCGTATATCGTAATGAGACTATATCAGCACGGGCGCACTGCTTCTTCCACCAGTGCGAAGGGCTTTATGTTGATAAGAACGTCTCCTTCGCTGATCTGAAGCAGACCCTGTATTACTTCGTCACCGAGATGTTCGGCGCAGATACCAAGGTTCGTTTCCGTCCTTCCTACTTCCCGTTCACCGAGCCAAGCGCCGAGATGGACATCTCCTGCACCGTTTGTGGTGGCAAGGGGTGCAACCTCTGCAAGCACAGCGGATGGGTAGAGATCCTTGGCTGCGGCATGGTACACCCCAATATGCTCCGCAACTTCGGCATAGACCCTGACGTCTACACCGGCTTCGCCTTCGGCATGGGCGTAGAGCGCATCACCCAGGTAAAATTCCAGGTGAATGACCTGAGGTTATATTCTCAGAATGATGTTCGGTTTTTGCGACAGTTTCAGGCGTTGTAAAAAAGGTCAATCAAAACAAACAAAGACGATAAAAAAGTTGAATAGAGTAGTGTCATGGTGAGCCCCGCCGAACCATGACCTGC
>CAINOM010000566.1 GCA_903851455.1 uncultured Bacteroidota bacterium
AAGATACCTCCCGGTTGTTGTACACAAAGTTATGCAGTAAAAATAGTGCGCTCAGGATATGGGCTTTCCCGTCGTTTTATCCTATGAACAAGCCTGGCTACAGGTGGAGCGGCATCTTTGCCCACAGGCAATATAAAGGGCTGATTGAAAATGGAGCGGATCTAAACGTGGTGATCCCTATTCCGTGGTATCCATCCTACCCTTTTTCATTACTTCATAGCGAATGGAAAAAATATTCGGAGATAGGTTATCCTGATGATACTATATATGAAGATGTGCGGATCTTTCATCCGAGGATATTCAACATCCGGCCAAACCGGTTAACGAAAAAATCATACGAGGAGCGATTCCTCGATGCTGTGGTCAAATTTTTCAGGATCAACAATATTGTTTTAGACCCGCAAAAAGACATTTTTTATTCCCAGTGGATACCAAATTCGGCATTGGTGCAGGAGGCGGCCCACAAATTGGGCGTCAAGTCAGCGATACTTGGTATTGGCGATGATGTGGTGGTCTATCCGCATGTAAAAGCGGAATTCTTTAAGCTGTTCAAAAAAACCTGGGAAGAGGCCGATGGCAGGATAGTGGTGGCGGACTACCTGGGCAGGGAAGCGAACAAACTGATAGGGGCGAGCCTACCTTATGAAGTTGTGTTCATGGGTGTTGATTACAATTATTTTAAGCCGGGAACACCTGAAGAAATTCTAAAGACAAAGCAGCAATATAAAATACCTACGGATAAGATCATACTGCTTACCATAGGTACGGCCATTAAACGCAAGGGCTGGCTGGACCTGCTGGACGCACTCGCGGAAGTAAAGAAAACCAACAGCAATTTTGTCCAGGTTGCAGTTCATGCCGGCAACCCGGAATTTGACCTTGATGAAGAAGCAAAAAAGAGAGGTCTGTCGGACAACTTCCTGAACCTGGGCGAGATCTACCCTAACCTGCTTAATAAAGTATTTAATACTGCTGATATTTTCTGCCTGCCCTCTCACTGGGAGGGGATGGCCAATGTGGTGATCGAGGCAATGTCATCAGGACTGCCGGTGGTAACCACTAATGTTTCCGGCCATCCTGAAATAGTAAACAGTGGCATGAACGGGATATTGGTGCCACCAAAGGAACCGATGATATTGGCGAAAGAACTTTCTTCGCTGATCAATGACAAAAACAAGAGAGATACACTGGCCAAAAACGCCCGCGACTTTATTGTCAATAAATGGGGTAATTTTACCGATAACACTAAGCCGCTCTATGCAAAATTGCGTGCGCTGGTGAAAGGTGATCAGAATCAGAACTAGACTGCTTTTACCTGAAAACAAATCTTCCCGTTACCGAAAGCAGGGTATGAAAAGAAAAATAGCTACACTCAGAAAGGTCATTACCAATAACCTGGTAGACAATGGGGTATTCTCTAAGAAAAGCGGGAAGAAATTGGTTATCTTAATGTACCATGGCATTGACAAGGTGCAGAACACAACCTTCAATGAGCGGTTTTTCAGCGTTGCAAATTTTGAGCAGCAGATAGCTGCCTTTAAGAAGCACTTCCATATACTTACCTATAGTGATTTCGTAAACGGCAACTATTCTAAGAGCAAGACGAATGTGCTGCTGACCTTTGATGATGGCTACGCGAATAATTACAAATATGCTCTGCCGGTACTTGAAAAGTATGATGCACATGCTCTTTTTTTTATCACGGGCATAGGAACGGTGGATAAAAAAATACTTTGGGCCGATGCGCTGGATATAGTATCTCACTATGCCAAGGAGCATACAAAAGTAGAACTGAATGGTCAAGGCTTTTACCTGAACAACCGTGTATTCATAAACCCGGATACGAATACCACACTGACAAAGTACATACAGGATAGCAGCAAGCGCGGTTATGCAGAGAAGGAAGAACTGGTAGCGCAGCTATTGAACATTTATGACGTGAGCAGGAACAATGGATTTGATGATTACTGGCAACTGATGACTGATGAGGAGATCAGGAAGACTGCACAGAGCAAGAACATAACCATAGGCTCACACGGATTTTATCACAACGACCTTGGCGCGCTTGCGAATGAAGACGCTGTGAATGAAGTGCTGCAATCTAAACAATACCTGGAGGGAATTACGCAGAAGGAAGTATCGTCGATAGGTTTCCCTGATGGATCGTATACTGAGGCCCTGAACGAATCACTTAGTAAAGCTGGCATCAAGCAGCAATTCGTTGTTAACTATAGATACGGTGATGCAAACAAACGAAGTGATACGCATGACCGGTTTGGGCTGTACCCGAGCATGGGGAATAACAACCGGCTGCTGTATAAGATACTGCACGTGTAGAAAATAGCCCCGACCTTCACGCTGCATTTTGGCTAAAGCCCGGCAGTTTTGACTTGAACGTTCCCCGACCTGAAGATCGGGGCAACTGATGAAGCGAAAACGCTGATGCCAACTTTACAGTTTAGTCGCATGAACCTCGACCTTAAATACTTTATTGGGATAAGATGCTTCCTGGGCCATGAAGGTTTTGAAATCGCCACGGATGAGGACCGCACACATGGTGTTGGATACGTGGTAAAGGTTCTTGTGGTATTCCTGAGGTACA
>CAINOM010000567.1 GCA_903851455.1 uncultured Bacteroidota bacterium
ACGGTGAAGTTGAGATATACCACTAAGTGGTAAAGATTGCGGCGAGGTACAGGAAAATACGGTTTACTTAAATATTCCTCATAGCCCCATCTTCATTTCTAACGGTGTTACTAAAGATTTTTTTATGATGATGTGGACAGATCCGTTAGGAGATGACACGTAATACTAAGTAAAAAGGCTTATTTTTATATACCGAAAAACGTATAAGTAAATCTTCTTTTTATGCGCCAGCCTGTTTACTTGCCTTTAGTCTTCCTAGTGCTTTTGTCTTCTTGTTCCGAGCGCCTGTACTATCCCGACCGGGCCAATGTGCCCGCCTTTCGCGAAGCCCATGAACTCAAGGCTGTGCTATCTGTGAAGCCGCAGGACTTCATGGACGGCGGTGGATCTCCGGCTTGCCCCGCAGCCGATGTGGCTTATGCGCCAATAAATCACCTGGGCATCATAGCGTCATACAGAACGATCGTAAACCGCGACGCTTATCTGTACCCCGTATCAGGCAAGCCCGAAAACTATAGCGTATACAATACTTCTGTTGCTATCAATGGTCATCGTTTTGAAGGCGGCGCTGGTTATTTTACAGGCCTTGGCCGAAAAGGTATTTTCGAAATTTATGGTGGCTATGGCAATGGAGTGGTCAAAGGGCAGGATAAATTCACAGCTAACTATAACCGGTTTTTCCTTCAGCCCGAAGCCGGTTTTCGCAGTAGTCGCATTTCCCTGATGGGTGGTATCCGGGTTGCTATGCAGCAATATTATAAATTACAGTCCCCCGATTCTACTTTGCGATACAATATTGACACATACCAAAACGGCTTCAATGCGCCGGTCGACTTCCTCAGCCAGCATTTTATTTTCGTTGAGCCCTTCATTAATTTTGAGGTGGGGTACAAATATGTGTCGTTCAATATGCAGTTTGGCTTCACTACCCAGACTGGATACTATGCACCCATCACCAGCGATTTGCCCGTTTATGCATCGTTTGGGGCTGTATTCCAACTGTCTCCATCTTTTAACGATCGCAAGAAGAAGGGAGCAGGACATGCGGTGGAGTGATCTAAGCCGCTTTCTTTTTCCCAAACAGCCGCTTTAAAAATCCCTTTTTGGGCTTTTCCCCTTTTTGAGTTTCAGGGCCATCAGTCAGGGTTACGATCGCTTTCTCCTTTAAAGCGGTTTTCTTCGCTGCCCGGAAAATATGCTGCCATAAAGTGCCGACGAAACCCTTGGTTGTATCGCGGGCAAAAGATGTGCTCACTTTCCTGACCTCTTTCCCCGGCATCGGGTTGTTGGGGTACAATAGCAGTGCGCTTCCTACAAATGCAAATAATCCCTTTTTGCCTTCCCTCATTTTCGTGTCAAATTTAAAGAGCGATATCTTCAGGTCGTCATATAAAACCGTAAACTCCCCTTTACCATAGGTCTCATTTCCTTCTATGTGCATATTCATCCGGTTGAGGTGAAAGGACGTGACTTTGACGATCGTGAAAACCTGGGCCTGCGGCGTTACATCTTCGCCATTCAGATTCGTTACATAGCCATCTACGGTGTAGCGGCCGGTATTGTCTGTGAGCGGTAATACAAAATCAACCGAAACATCGCTCTTGTTCATATACTTTCCAGCCAGCTTTATGATGCAGGCCTTGCGTTTGGCAATAGCCTTTGGCAGGTTAGTGATATTGTCAAAACTACCATGCACGCCGGTAAATTCTATGGTACCTTCATCTCCCTTCCTGGTAACCTCTGTATATTTAAAATATCCTTTAGTTATGTCCAGCTCATGGATCGTTGTTTTTAGCCCTACTTGCAAAAGCAATTGGTTTGGGTAGCTTCCGGATCTGCTGTTCACCGGATTATTTTCCCTTATATAGCGAATGCTGATAGACGGGGCCGACGCTTCGCATTTTGGCACCCGCAACACTCCATCATATATGAGTCTGTTCCAGTTAAAGTCACATAGCTTAATGCGTGGTATCTCAACATCATAGGTCTCTTTTGTTTTGCCGGTTTGCTTGTCGTTGTCATTCATTTTTTTTATCCTTACCGATGTGAGTGTCACACTGTTTGGCGTTGTTTCAAAGTCAAGGTCGGGGGACTTTATCACATATCGTCCGGCGGGTTTACTAAATACAACCTGTTCAAACCGCACTTTGCCGGAACGGGCATAGAGAAATACGCTCGTATCCTTTGTGTGATCATAATCGTAAACGAACTGGCCCAGCCCAGCCGTACCTCCCTTCATGAAGCACTCGAAATTTTCTTTAACTCCTTGAAAATGATAGGTTATATCCGGGTTAACGAAATCTACATTTGAAGCAGTGACCCTGCTTATTTTTGGGCTGTGTTTCTGGTCGTGAACGAATAACGAGTCCTCGGGATGGGGATGACAGTGCATCGTCCATTTTAGGTCGCGCACAACAACATTCTTGCAATCCAGGGACTTGTGTGTCAAAAGATCGGCCCAGGCAATGCCGGATGCTTCAATATTGGGTATGGACACGGTAGAAAGGGTTGTAGGTACCGACCGGTGTTGGGTCCTCAATGCGGCAGCCTGTTTCTCATCCGGCCAGAGCTTTACATCGGTGATGTTGATAGTGTGGTTTCGTAAGCTGATACTTATATTCTTGAATTAAATATGATAGATACTGTCCGTAGACTCGGTAACCATCTTTGGAATGCGGTCCATTAGTAGCTGCTTGTAGTGATAGGATAGCCACCAGGCTGCTCCGCCTACACAGGCCAATAACACCAAAACAAATGAAACCGCGATACGTAAAAAGGTGCGTGCTTTAGACTTAGGCATATCTACGTCTAAGGTAAAATCATGCCATACATCCGTATCCGGGGATGAAATTGGAAGCGTTTTAGAAAACTTGGCGGACCGCTTTATGTTGAAATGCGGCTGGCAACGTGCGGTTTATAACAACGGTAGTAATTCATTATAATACTGTAAATCAATCGTTTGATCGCAGTTATTTGCAGTTAGCTTTTCGCTATCCTCCCGGCTCCGGCAAAATACTTGTGCCAGTAGTCCTCATTGAGATTGCTGATCATCACACCGCCTGAGGTGGAGGCGTGAACGAAGTAATCATTGGCGAGATAAATGCCTACGTGCGTGATGTGCTTGCTATGTATGTGGAAAAATACGAGGTCGCCCTCTTCCGCATCTTTCGAATGTTTGATGCGTTTGCATCTGTGATACTGCTCCATCGCCGTGCGGAGCAGCTCTATGCCATACACCTCGCCATACAGCTTTTGGGCAAACCCCGAGCAGTCTATGCCGCTTCTGCTGCAGCCGCCCAGGTGGTAGTTGGTGCCATACCATGCATCAATAAACTCGTATAACGTATTGCTGCTGATCTCTTTAGGTTTAATGCCAAGCATATCAGCATATTTCTTTTTTACCTCTTTTTCCTGTTTGGCTGTGTATGTATCCTTTTTGAAAACAGGCTCTATGGCGCACTTCTCCATTGGTACAGTTACCTCCGATTGGTCGGTTTCATCTTGCTGGGGAGACGGTTTTTTGCTCTTATCGGCAATTCTCGGTTTTGGCTTGGCTGGATCGATTGCATTGGCGGTTGCGCTGCTCTTAGCGTGACCGTTTATGTAGACGTCGTCAATGAATTTCGGTTGGTGAGATGTCTTATGAGCTACAGCCTCATGGCCGGTATGGCAGCTGCTTAGGAATGTACCCAATAGAAAGCATACTACAGTAAATAAGAGTATATGTATCCTCATTGGGCATATCTGATTACGCCGCTAAGGTAGCTAATATCATCTTACGGGGCAAGGGATGGCGGTCGACCGTCCGATTCTTTATTTGTATTTTGCTTTCATTGTAATTTGCAATTAATTTAAAATCATTGATTTAGTTCGTTTTTAATAAAATGTTAAAGCTAATGATCGTTGCACCTAATCGGAAGGACTCTGTTCGTTAAGAAGCGGGGGCATGAAGTAACCCGAGCCCCGGTTCAAGGCCGATAACATACCAGTATCATGTTATCCGCTGACCCTCATCATAGTATCCCATTAATATTCTTACGATTTTTGCACTGTCATTGATACGTGGGTTCATTCAAATACACTACATAACGATAGGTAACTCCTATTTACGGCACGATTATTATACATAATGTTTTGACTAACAGAGTGATATTAAAGCGTTCAGTAGTCAGTCACTTATACATATTATTTACTTTAAAAAACAGTCCGGGGAAAATGAAACACGCGCACACAATACACGATCACAAAGGAGAAGGATTAAAATTAGTCGGAAGTCCTGAGGAGCTGATCAATATGTTGATTGAAGGCCCGCACGAAAGGAAGTGGGCGATGGAGCAGATCATTGATGAAGGGCCCAAACATAAACAAGTGATGAACGCATTACTGTTTATGCGTCTCGGCAAGCTGGTAAAGACAATAGAAAAAAGCACTGGAAAGACTTTTGAATTACAAAACGGCCTGGAGCTTATTAACGACCGCGATCAAACGATCGTGCCTGTTCAGTTACCGGTGAACCTGGCTAAAGGGATAAACAAAGAAGAAATAGCAAATGCAATATCTCATGCTCCTGAGCATGAAGCGCTTTCTATCGCTATGTGTCTGCAGGTAATAGAGTGGAGCATAAGCGCCATATCACAAAAATAATTCATCATCACACACTAAATAAAACATATTATGAAAAAAGAGAAAAGTAAGAAACCAGGCGAAAAAGAAAAGAAATCCGCCTCACAGCCGGTAACTAACGAGGCTGTTAGA